>QMXC01000086.1 GCA_003661945.1 Candidatus Bathyarchaeota archaeon
CATCGCTGCAGGCTCCTTTTACCGTTACCAGCCTCTCTAAACCCGCACGTTTCACGTGGCTTCTCAACTCTCGAAGGTCAGGTCCACTTCCGATGATTATTAAACGGAAACCTAAGTTTCTATCAGCTAGCTTTCTCCAAATTTTAACCAGGTCGAAGACTCCCTTTTCCCTCGAGATTCTTCCAACAAAAACCGCGTCATACTCCTTCAACTCCGCCGTGCGCCCCCCAAGTTTTTCAAAGCTCGTTCCGTTTCCACTGACAAAAATCTTGGAAGCCGAAACCCCATTTTTTGTTAGGGTTTCAGCCGTAAATCTTGAAACAGCTATACACATGTCGGAGCGTTTAAGAAAAAAGACAATCGTCCTGAAAGCAGCAGCTTTCAGTAAAGCTAAAAACCTCGAATACCCAGCGTTTCGGTAGGTTCTGTAAACCTTGCCAGACGTTACAGCTACACGTGCGTCTTGAACGTCTAAATGATGAACCACAACGCAGAGCGGTTTATGCGAAACCAAATGAACAAAATACGCTACCGCGAGGTTGGGAACCGTGTTGTTTGCTGCCAAAACAACATTGTAGTTCCCCCGCTTAACAATAGAGGCACACGCAAAACAAGCTTGCACCATCCAGAGAACCCACTCAAAATAAAGCCCTAAAAACCCGGATGCTCGGAAAGGGAAAAAACTGTCCAGCTTCAAAGCCTTGCAGTTACGCTGGCTCCGCACAAGCCCGGGACCCGGCTCAACCACAGTAACCGAAACCCCATACTCATCAACCCAGCGCTTCAACACGTTTAGAAACCGTTTCTCCGCGCCACCTAACCCGGTAAAACGCCGTGAAGGATGGAAAAAAACCGCGAAAACCCGTAACTCCAAAGTTTTATTTCGAGCTTTTCTCGCTAAGAAAGGCTTTGCAGGGTTTCTTCTAAGATTTTCAGGTGAGCCTGACATGAAAATTTCTCCCTAACATACTTGTGCATACGAAACCGTCTTTCACTGCTTTTCATTTCGAAACATTTAATCAGTTTCTCAGCGAAATCCTCAAAAAGGTAGGGCTTAGCTCTGAACCCGGTTTCTCCGTCGACCACGGTTTCGCATGGTCCTCCACCATCGTTCCAAACCACAGCGGGAGTTCCACAAGCCATAGCTTCGACAGGTCCCAAACCAAAATCCTCCCTCGGCGTTGGATAGGCATAAGCGTCTGCAAGACAGTAAAATCTAACAAGTTTGTCACGCGGCTGGAAGCCGAGAAACGACAAGTTCTCTTTCACACCTAACCTTTCAGCGAGTTTAACCAGTCTCCTAACATACTCTCGGCTCTCCCCACTAATCTCCCCAGCAATTGCAACCCTAACCGAAGGAAACTCCTTCTTCAAATAGGGCAACACCTGAACCAGCCACTCCCACCGCTTTATCGCAACAATTCTCCCCGAAGAAAAAACCAGAGGACCACTCTCAGCCCGTTTCCCGCCGTAAAAACTACCGCTTCGAAAAACAGGTTTAAAAACTTCTGTATCCACGGGAGGATAGCAGACGGTAAAGTCTACGCCGTAAACCCTTTTCAACCTACGACCAGTAAACCAGCTGTTAACCAGAACACGGTCCGAACCTGCTACCGCGCAGAAATCTATCTTTTTAACAATGCCTCCAAAAACCCGGCTCAACTGGAAAATAATTCTTCTCGAAGTGTCAAAGCACCATAGGTTTCTCTCTTCCCTTCCGAGATAGAACATACGCGGCAAAAAATGGATGTAGCTTATGTACCTTTGACCCCTAAGCTTTTTTAGAACATAGCCGATCCACGGGGCCGAGCCGTATCCATGGCATACTAAAACGTCGGTTTTCCTGAAAAACTTAGCTGTTAAAGGAGCGAGGGGCAACGAGGCTATTATCCTCAAAGTTTTACGGTTAGGCACCAGTTTTTCAAGATAACTATGCATGTAGCAGTGAGGGTTTGTCGGCTTCTTCACTTTTTCGTCAACATACGCAAAGTATCCCTCCGCGTCGTAGCCCTTTTTTCTAAGCATCTGTATCTGGTTGTAGATTACGTTTTCAACTCCTCCCCGCTCGTTTAGATGACTGTAGATTATCGCAACTTTCAAGGGCAATTCCCTCTTCGAATGCTGCTTCCTCTGCTACGTGTGTTTTCCGGCAGACGTGTCATGGCTTGGACTCTGCGACGGAGTATTCTTGCCGGTTGTTAAAAAAATTCTTAACAGTTCTAAATCGGAATCCGAATAACACTTGCTAAACACTCAAATACCCCATCAACCATCAATAAAATGAACAGTCATGGAAACAAACCATGAACAAAAAGAAGCAATCGAACCCCTGCAAATGGAACAACTAAAAACGCTGGTCGAAAAGGAATTCGAGGTAGAAGAAGCACTAATAGAATTCGGAACAATAACCTTCTATATAAAACTCCACCCAAACTCGAAACAAGCATTTCTCAAACTCGTAAAAGCCCTCGAACCAACAGGATACCTTCCAGTACTAAGAAAAAAGGATGGAAGACCATTCATCAAATTAATCGTTAAGCCAAAAACAAAACCAAGCAACCCGAAAATTAATCTGGCATTGTTCTTAATAACCATCCTAACAACTTTCGTCACTGGCTACATGCTCTCCCTCCCCCTAGCTAAGCAAGGTCTAATGGAAAACCCCCTCGTCGGCGCAGCAGCCTTTTCAGCTGCAATAATGGCTATTCTGGGCTCCCATGAAATGGGACACAAACTAGCAGCAAACAAACACGGCATAGAAGCAACACTCCCCTACTTTATTCCGGGTCCTCCCCCAGTGTTTGGCGTCTTGGGAATAGGAACCTTCGGCGCGGTGATTATGCAAAAGTCCCTTCCACCCAACAAAGACGCCTTATTCGACGTGGGAGCAAGCGGCCCAATAATCGGCTTCCTCGTTTCAGTAGCTATGACCATAATAGGATTTTCCCTCTCCTCCTACACTCTTATTCCCGAAAACTCTCCAACCCTTCCCGTTCCTCTGCTGTTTCTGTTGATGATCAACCTTTTCCCCCCTCCCGGATCAGTTCCCACGCCTAACCCCGGAGAAGTAGTCGCTATCTCTTTGCATCCAATAGCCTTCGCCGGATGGGTTGGGATGTTTGTTACTATGCTTAACCTGTTACCAGCGGCAATGCTCGACGGCGGCCACATAGTTCGATGTTTCACATCAGAAAGAACACGCATTATCCTCTCAGCACTCTCAATAGTTTTCCTAATAGCCACCGGTTTGCTGCCTATGGCTCTGTTCGTTCTTTTTATGTCCATGTACCGGCATCCCGGACCCTTGGACGACGTTTCCAAGCTGTCGTGGGGAAGAAAACTCCTCGTCGTCTTTCTGGTTTTCGTGTTCTTTTCATGTCTTTTACTTTACGGCCCAGTTCTAGACTTGGTTAGGCTGTTGATGAGGCTTTTCGGCTAAAACTTTTCTGTATTTGTGTTGTTCTTGTAGACAGAAATGTTTATCTTACTTTATTATATAATGCGAAATCAGATAGAATAACGGATAGAACAGCGGGAGAGAAAATGAGGCACATCCTTATATTCACGGTTTTTTTCTTTACCTTCATGTGCGCGTCTATCCTGATATCCACTCCAATTTTCCCCGGAAGCCTATTTACAAACCTGTTTTCCAATAGTCAACTAGCAGAGTACTCTCTTTATCTAACTGCGATAATAAACGGCTTAGCTTACTCCCTCTTGTTTGGATGCGTTTTCGTCTGGGTAAGCAAAAAACTTGTTCAAGACTAGGCTTTTTGTGTGGACAGAAGAAAACCTGTCAACCGAATTTTGCTTCCACACTTGTTGCATCGGATAACCAGTTCTTCAAGCTGTTCTCCCTTAACCTTCGTGTCCACAATAACGTAGACTTCCTCAGTTTCGTCGTCTGGAGAAATAATTACTCCACATTTAGGGCATGGAAACGAGCCGTCTCCGTCAATTTTTGTCAGGTCAATCACGTACGTTTTCGATTCTGACTTTCTTTTCATTGCGGCTTCCTCTTCATCTCAAGGTTTGACCTCTTGTTAGCTTTTAGTTTTATTAACAATTGTGAATTTTAAATTCATATTGCTGATTTACCCTCTAATCTGCCCTAAAGTTTTAAGCGTGCCACAAGAAATCTAGAAGCCCTACGTGCTATAAATTTTTTCTGAAAAACTTTTGAAATCTTTCCAAAAAACATAAGGTTTTTATCGTAGATAATGTAAGATTTTCAATTATGAAGCCGAAGCTCGATGGAAAAGACGTTCAGATATTATCTCTGCTGCAGAAAAACTGTAAACTTACAGTAAAGGAAATTGCCCGAAAAGTCGGGTCGCCAATTACAACGGTTTTTGCAAAAATAAAGCGGATGGAACAACTCGGAATCATCAAGGAATACCGCGCGGTTCTGGATCATAAAAAACTCAGAAGGGGGGCAACCGCCTTCATACTAGCCTCTTTTTCTTACGAAACCCAAAATCAATCGTCTCTCTCGCAAAGGGAAATCGCGAAACAAATAACGCGATTCCCCGAGGTTCAGGAAGTTCACATAATCGCTGGAGACTGGGATATTCTTGTAAAGGTCAAGGAGAAGGACATAGCGGCAATAGGAAAATTCGTAATTGACAAGCTGAGAACAATAAAAGGAATCGAAAAAACCCTGACATGCATGGTGTTCGAAACTCAGAAGGAAACAACCGAAATCCCCGTGCAAAACCTTTTTCTAAACAAAGAGTAAACTAGTCTCCGAATAGAAGAGAAGACGTGGAGACACACCGCCTTGGAAAAGTTTGATGTTATCGTGGTAGGCGCCGGAACCGCAGGGTGCCTCGCAGCTAAAACCGCGGCTAAAGCAGGGCTAAAAGTGTGCATAGTTGAAAAGAAGCCTATTGAAGAAATAGGGGAAAAGATTTGTGGAGACGCTGTTGGAAGACACCACTTCGAAAACTTGAAACTGAAGCCGCCGGAAGGCGAGGAACTGGAAAAGAAAATTCTAGGCATCAAAGTTTATTCGCCTAACCTCGAAACTGTCTTCACGGTTAAAGGCGAAGGCTTACACGGCTACGTGCTCAACCGCAGAAACTTTGGGCAGCGACTGGTAAAAGAAGCCCTAGACGCCGGAGCCAACCTCTTCGAATCTGCGTTATGCGTTGAACCCATAATAGAAAAAGGATTCGTGAACGGAATCCTTCTAAAACATCTGAAAACCGGCAAGGTAATGCGGCTTTTCAGCAGCGTGGTAGTAGAAGCCACCGGAGTCTCAGCGGTTCTAAGAAACAAGCTCCCAGACGAAATGGAAATCCCGCAGAAGGTAGACCGGAAAGACGTTGAAGCATGCTACCGTGAAATAAGGCAGCTCAAAGACGAAGCTGAAGTTCCAGAACTTTGCGAAATATACCTAAACAACAAGGTAGCCCCAGGAGGCTACGTGTGGATTTTCCCAAAAGCCGGCTCGAAAGTAAACGTCGGCTTAGGAGTAGCCATGCGCGGAAACTTTCCGAATCCCAAAAAACGGTTCTACAGCCAAGTTATATCCAAACCCATGTTCGACAACTCCCTCCTGCTGAGCGGCGGAGCATGGACAGTTCCAACGAGAAGACCCCTAGACAACATGGTTGGAAACGGAATCCTAATCGCCGGAGACGCCGCATGCCAAGTAAGCCCCATACACGGCGGCGGAATAGGCCCTTCAATGATGGGGGGTAA
>QMXC01000087.1 GCA_003661945.1 Candidatus Bathyarchaeota archaeon
AGATTCACGTTCGGGTTCCGCCCAACCTCCGCCATCCTCGGAGTGAGAATGCACTGGGCGCAGTCCAGCGTGGGAAAAACTTTTGTCAGCTTCGCCATGTTTCCGCCTATGCTGGGTTTTCTCTCTACAAGGTGAACCTTAAACCCTAGGTAGCCGAGTTCTAAAGCCGCTGTTATGCCGGCTATTCCCCCGCCTATTATGAGAATGTCCCTTGAGCATTTTTCGCTTATACTCTCTAAAGGCTCGAGCTCTAGGCTTCGTTCGTATCCTCCTCTTATTAGGCTTATCGCTTTTCTCGTAGCTTCTTCCGAAGGGTGCGGTCCGTGAACCCATGAGTCTTGCTCTCTTATGTTCACGAATTCCAGCATGTAGGGGTTTAATCCCGCCCTTTCTAGGACGCTTTGGAAAGTGGAGAGGTGCATTCTCGGGGTGCAGCTTGCGATGACAACTCTGTCTAGCTCGTGCTTTTTTATGGCTTCAATTATCATTTCTTGGGCTGGTCTGGAACAAAGATATTTATGATATTTCGCAACAACGACGTCTTCCCAGTTTTTAACGGTGTCCACAACCTTTTTTACGTTAACCACGTCGCCTATGTTTCCTCCGCACTCGCAAACAAAAATTCCAACCCTAGGCGCTGTCTTCTCCATTCTCCTCTGTCTCCAGTTTCATTGATTTGTTTTGTTCATACAGAGGAAAACGCTTAAAAAATCTTGTGCTTCATCATATCCAAACGAGACGTTGAAAATGAACGCCCAAGAACTCGTTCAAAAACATAAGCTTCTTGAATGCATCCAGTGTGGAACATGCACCGGAAGTTGTCCCGTATCACGTAAGGCTGGCTTGAATATTCGAAGGTATATGCGTGAAGTCGCCATAACTGGCAAAGTGGTTCTTCACCCGTCCAACGAGCTGTGGAGCTGCACCACATGCGCCACCTGCGAAGTTCGATGTCCAAAGGAACTGTCTCCATATGATTTCTTGATTGATATACGGAGCATAGCTGTGGAAGAAGGAAACATTGCAACTACTCTCCGGGACGCTCTCGAAAGCGTATTCAAAAACGGTAACCCTTGGGGAAGAATAAGAAGCAAAAGAACAGAATGGATGGAAGGCTTGAACGTTAAACACTTCTCTAAAGGCGCTGAACTACTATATTTCGTTGGCTGCACACCCGCCTACGACCCGCGGGTTCAAGAAGTGGCGAAGAGCCTCGTAAAATGCTTCGAAAACGCCGGTGTCAACTTCGGAGTTTTGGGCGAAGAAGAAAACTGTTGCGGAAGCGAAGTCTACGGAGTAGGGGAAAAAGGACTATTCGAATTCTTAGTTGAGGAAAACAAGAATCTCTTCAACAAATACAACGTAACGCGAATGGTTACAAGTTGTCCTCACTCGTTTAATACTTTCAAAAACAGATATGGCGAAACAAGCTTCGAAGTCATGCATCACAGCCAACTGCTCGCAAACCTGATTGACGAAAACAAGTTTTCATTCGCAAAAGAACTGAATAAAACTGTAATCTATCACGACCCCTGCTATCTTGGAAAACAGAACGGCGTTTACGATGAGCCTAGAAAGGTCTTAGAAAGCATTCCGGGCGTAAAGCTCTTGGAGTTTGACCGTTCACGGGAACGTAGCCTCTGCTGTGAAGGAGGCGGTGGAAGAATGTGGATAGACATTCCCGGCGAACGTTTAGCTGAAATCCGAGTTAAAGACGCGGCTGAAGCCGGAGCGGAAATAATTGCAACTGCCTGTCCCTTCTGCCTACTAACCCTCGAAGACGCCGTAAAAACAACAGGGCTCGAAGAGAAAATCCATGTTAAAGACATAGCGGAAATTCTCGCGCAAGCCTTGTAGTCTCTAGTCTTCATCATCGAGTGATTTAACCTAAAATTCCCTTATGTAGTTTCAGAAGTTTTGGAAAATCTTTAAAGGTGGGTTCTGTAAAACAAGTGTTCTCTTCCGTATGGTAAATGTTAGGTGAACAAGGAATGGAGACCTTAACCCACGACATAGTCATTGTCGGCGCAGGTATAGCTGGTTTAAGAGCCGCAATCGCCGCTGCTGAAACCAGTGATAAGCTCGACATAGCCGTAGTTTCGAAGGTTTACTCCGTGCGTTCGCATTCTGTTTGCGCTCAAGGTGGAACAGCCGCTGTGATGCGGGAGGGCGACTCTTATGACCTGCACGCTTGGGATACTGTTAAAGGCGCGGACTTCCTCGCAGACCAAGATGTGGTAGAATTCTTTGTTAGAAAAGCTCCTGAAGAAATCGTGCTCCTCGAACACTGGGGCTGTCCGTGGAGCCGAACCGAAGATGGGAAAATAAATCAACGTCCCTTCGGCGGACATAGCTTTCCAAGAGCTTGTTTCGCAGCAGACATGACTGGGTTTCACGAGATGCACACGCTCTACGGTAAAGCCAAGGAATATGATAACATTACGTTTCATGATGAATGGTTCGTCACTTCGTTAATCGTCGAGGGCGGTGCTGTCGCCGGACTAACGGCCATACAGCTGAAAACCGGGAAAATGCACGGTATCCGGGCGAAGGCTGTTGTGATGGCTACGGGTGGATATGCACGGATATACGAGTTCACAACTTTTTCGCATACCGCGACGGGCGACGGAATGGCGATGGCTTACCGAGCTGGAGTTCCGCTCAAAGACATGGAGTTCATCCAGTTCCACCCAACCGGATTGGTTCCTTCGGGAATCCTCATAACCGGAGGCGCCCGAGGCGAAGGAGGCTACCTAATCAACGCTAAAGGCGAACGGTTCATGAAGCGTTACGCTCCGGAAAAAATGGAGCTAGCGCCCCGCGACATAGTTTCCCGAGCAGAAACCACAGAAATAATGGAGGGACGGGGAATAGAAGGACCCTACGGACCTTATATAGCCTTGGACCTTCGACATCTAGGCGAGGAGAAAATAAACGAAAGGCTCCCCCTCATACGGGACGTTGCGATAAAGCTGAGCGGAGTAGACCCGGTGGAAGAACCTATACCTATCCGTCCGGCAGCTCACTATTCGATGGGCGGGATTCACGCCAACATACGAACAGAAACCCCTGTTGCTGGCTTATATGCAGCCGGCGAATGTGCATGTCATAATGTTCATGGAGCCAATCGGCTTGGCACTAACTCGACGTCTGACTGCCTAGTCTTCGGAGCCGTAGCTGGAGAACAAGCTGCTAAACACGCCTTGTCAAACGGTTTCCGAGAGCTTTCCCAAGACAAGCTTCTAGCTGAGGAAAAAAGGGTTTTCGACGAAATTCTAGGAAGCGAAGGCGACGAGCGAGTTCCAGTGATAAGAGCTGAAATGAGACGTGTAATGAGCGAGAATGTTTGGGTTTTCAGAACAGGCGACAAACTGCAAACCGCTTTGAAGGAGATAAGAGCGCTTAAGCAGCGGTTCAAGAACATAAGAGTGGAAGACAAGGGAAAACTGTTCAACACCGGGCTTGTAGAGGCTTTACAGCTGGATTTCACGTTGGATTTGGCTGAAGTAACCATTGCAAGCGCCCTTGCCAGAACAGAGTCTAGAGGAGCCCATACGAGACGCGACTATCCCAAACGCGACGACGAGAACTGGCTGAAACACACTTTGGCATACTACACGCGGGAAGGCCCACGGCTCGAGTATATTCCAGTTACGATAACGAAGTGGCATCCCACTGCGAGAAAGTATTAGGAAGGGTGAGGTGAAAAGGATATGAGCTCTGAAGTTGAAAAAATCGTTGAATTTCGGATTCGCCGTTTCGACCCTGAACAGAAGAGGCATTACATGTCCACTTTTAAGGTTCCCGTCCGTAAAGGAATGACCTTGCTTGATGCGCTTATGTATATAAAGGAGAATCTCGACGAAACCCTTGCGTTTAGGCACTCGTGCAGAATGGGAATATGCGGAAGCTGCGGAATCATGGTTAACGGAAAACCCATGCTGGCGTGCTACACGCAGGTGCTTCATTTGAACTCTGACTCTCTGCTTATCGAGCCTCTTCAGAACATGCCCGTCATAAAAGACCTTGTAGTTGACCTCGAACCATTCTTCAGCACTTATGACAAAATAAAAATGGTTCTGATAAAGCCCGAAGAGAAGCTTAAAACGCCCGGAGAATTCATTCAGGTTCCGGCGGAGCTTAAGAAGTTCTGGGATCTAACGTTGTGCACGAAGTGTTCCATCTGCTACTCGGTTTGTCCAGCTGCGATAGACGAGAAGTTTTTGGCGCCGTCCGCGTTGTCCACAAACTACCGGTTTATCTCTGACTCGAGGGATGAAGGCTTCGATGAACGGTTGAAAGCCGTCACCGAAGGCGTGTGGCTTTGCACCTCATGCAATTCATGCACGTTGTTCTGTCCCAAAGAGGTTGACTCATCCAGCTCGGTCATCGAGGAACGAAGCCTCATGGTTGAAACCGGCGAAATTCCGCGGACGGTTAAAGACGTGCTAACCAGCGTCATGCGATACCACAATCCTATGGGGACTCATCCGAGCAAAAGAATGGACTGGGCGCAAGGCTTGAACGTGAAAACCTATCCCACCGTATCAAAAGCCGACGTCTTATACTTCGTCTGCTGCCTCACTGCTTATGACCCGCGGAACCAGGAAATCGCCCGGTCTATGGCTTCAATCCTTAACCGTTTAGGCGTTGACTTTGCAACGTTGGGCGCGGAAGAATGGTGCTGCGGCGACCACATACTTCGGCTCGGCGAGAAAGGCTTGTTCGAACTCCTAGCCGAACACAATGTTGAAATGTTCGGCAAGTTCGAAGCGGGAAAAATCGTAACGTTGTCCCCTCACTGCTACAACACCTTCAGAAACGACCCGCCTTACAGCGACGCTGGACTCAACGTTCAACACTACACGCAGCTCTTAGCTGAAGCCATCCAAAACGGAACGCTCAAACCTTCGAAACCCATCAACAAAAGAGTCGCATACCACGACCCATGCTTCTTAGGCAAACGAAACGAAATCTACGAAGCTCCACGGCAGATTCTCGAAGCCATAAGCGGGCTGGAACTCGTAGAAATGAAACGGACGAGGGAAAACAGCTTCTGCTGCGGCGGAGGAGCTGGAAGAATATGGACCGAAGAGGCAGCTCCAGAAAAGAGACCATGCGTAAACAGGGTTAAAGAAGCGTTAGACCTCGGCGTCGAACTAATAGCCACAGCCTGTCCCTTCTGCGTATCAACCCTCGAAGACGCCGTAAAAGTACTGGAAGTAGAAGACAAAATCGCCGTAAAAGACATAGCCGAACTCATAAAACAAACACTATAGAGGCAAAACAGAAAGTGGTGGGGCTGCCCGGATTTGAACCGGGGTCCCGAGAGCCCAAGTCTCGGAGCCTAGACCAAGCTAGCCGACAGCCCCTGTTTTCCTTCGTTTTTCATTTCCAGAGCCTTCTATAAAGTTTTTACTCCTTTGCCTCTTGTTTTTCACGGCAGCCAAACCCAATTTTTAGTGTACGAGTAACACGGTAAGCTTTCGACCCATAGCAAGAGCTCACCAGTTATTCTTCTGTCATGATTCTATGACGAGTGAAATTATTTAACATATTCCTCGTCAAAACGACCTCTCCCATCTCGTGAACTTAACTTTTA
>QMXC01000088.1 GCA_003661945.1 Candidatus Bathyarchaeota archaeon
AACAAAAAGGTTTGGAAAAATAATCGCCGTGAACAACGTTAGCCTAAAAATAGGCGATAAGGAATATTTCTGTCTCCTAGGACCCAGCGGCTGCGGAAAAACAACGCTTCTGAGGCTTATAGCCGGGCTGATAAAACCGGATGAGGGGGAAATCTACATAGGCAACCGCCTTGTAAACGACGTTCCACCCGAAGAACGGGATATAGGATTCGTTTTCCAAACTTTTGCGCTATTCCCCCACATGAACACGTGGGAAAACGTCACATACGGACCCAGAGTTAAAGCCCTAGACCCGGAGGAAACCAGCCGCATCGCCCATGAAATGCTGGAGATGGTTCGACTGCACGAACGTCTAGACGCCTTTCCCAACGAGCTAAGCGGAGGCATGATGCAACGGGTAGCGCTGGCACGAGCATTAGCCGCCGGCGCTAAACTTCTACTGCTCGACGAGCCTTTGGGACAACTTGACGCCAAAGTCAGAGACGCGCTACGGTATGATCTGAGAAAAATGGTTAAGGATTTGGGCTTGACAGCCGTGCACGTTACGCACGATCAAGCTGAAGCTATGGCGATAGCGGATAAAATAGCCGTGATGAAGAAGGGAAGAATTCTTCAAGTGGGAACCCCGTTTGAGCTTTACATGAACCCGCAGCATATCTTTGTAGCTCATTTTATAGGCGAGTCAAACTTTCTAGAAGGTTTTATTCTAGACGTTAAATCCACGGGTTCAATCGTGGAGCTGCGAGGTGGGCTGAAAATCAAGGTTAATGACGCTTCGAAGAAGAAGGGTGAAAAGGTGGTAATTGCTGTTCGCCCCGAAGTGTTCACCGTTGAAAAACGCGGTGGAAAAGACGCGAATGTGCTTCGTGGAACGGTCGAACGAGTCAGCTTTGAAGGAAACAACATCCGCTACGAGGTTAGACTGGAAAACGAAGACTTAATAGTGATTGTGCGTCCTTCCCTTCTGGAAAAATGGCTAACTGTCGGCGAGAAAGTCTACGTGAGGTTTCCCGCCGACAAATGTAAGGTGTTCGCTTACCCAAGCGCCGGGTTAACGGAGGAACTAGCCGTTGAGTGAACTTATAAAATGGTTCGAAAGGAAAAGGCAGACAAAAGCCGTAAAACTGATACAGCAACACCTAGCCATAACCACAGCCATAGCTGAAGACTTAGAAAAAGCCATAAAAGCGGCTCTAAAAGGAGAAATAAAAAAACGCGACGCTTCCGTGAAACGGATAGCGCAAGGAGAGCAGGAAGCCGACAAACTTCGAAGACGAATAATGGATGAACTTTCTAGCGGAGAACTTCTGCCCGTGGATAGGGAAGATCTAATGCACCTAACTAAACGCGTAGACATGATTGCGGACTGGAGCCGAGAAGCAACCCGCATACTAACAGTGTTGCCACTTACAGAAATACCGCTCGAACTGCAGCGAGCCCTAATCGAAATGACGGAAAACATAAAGATGTGCGTATTCGAAGTTAGAAAATGCATAAACAAAATGATGAAAAAACCTGAAGAAGCCCTTCAAGCAGCAGACTTGGTGGAACGACGAGAAGAAGAAGTGGACGATCTACATGAAAAAGCTCGGAAACTCCTCGCGGAACAGAGGGAGCTAAAGGTTGGAATGGCTATTTTAACCCATGAGCTTCTCGGCGCGCTTGAAATGGTTGCTGATGCATGCGAAGACACGTGTGACCAGGTAAGGATAATTTCGGTTAGAAGGTAAAATTTGGAGAAGGTGGCGAAACAGGTTGAGCAAAACTGAAATCTTAATCGATACGTCGGAACTTAGAAGCAGTGAACTAAATTTGGAGCTAGCTAAGTTCTTAGAAGAGAAGACGGGGGGAAAGGCGGAAATAGCTGATGCTGAGATAAGGCTTAGAAACGTTAACGTTCGAAAGCCCTATCTACGGGTGCTTGTTCGAAAATTTCTGCACAGAGAAGACCTCAAAGAGGATTTCCGCGTAATAATCGACGGAGAAAAACTCATAGTGAAGGAGAGAAAATTTAGCTCTTCTTAGCGGTTTCCGCTTTGAGTTTTTCCTTCCGTTTTTTCTCCAAGTTTTTCTGAATCCTAAACACGTAGTTTCTTGCAATCCAAGTATTCCTGTAGGCTTCTTCCCATTTGCCGCTTTTAACAAGCTTCTCTGCTTCTTGAAGGTGTTTCTGAGCTTCTGTCAGCGCCTCCATGTTTCCTATTTCTTTTTTCGGGTTGATCCCTTTTTTCCACGAAGTCGTTTCCGTTTTTTCTTGGGTTAGCGAAAAGAGCAGTAGGGCGTATTCTAGCTCTGATGAAGAACGCCATATTCCGAGTTCCAAGTTTTTCCCTTCATTTGTTTTCGAAGAGGCTTCTATGGACCGTGTTATGTGTTTTAACGCCGAGTTTATGGCTTTCGAAACTTTTTCCTTGTACATTTTCAGCAACCTTTATAGTTAAAGTTCGAAGGAGATATAACCTTGCTTATATGATTTATTTATTTCCGTAGCCTCAATGTAAGGCATAGTTAAAATTAATGTAGTTGAACAGTATTATCTTGAGACGGTAAGTATGCAGCGGAGAAAACGGCTGGTTTTTCCCTTTTCAGCCATAGTGGGAATGGAGAAGCTTAAGTTAGCAATGTTGATAAACGCCGTGAACCCGAAAATAGGTGGGCTGCTCATCCGAGGACCGAAAGGCTCTGGGAAAACCACGATGGTTCGAGCCTTAGCAGATATTCTTCCAAGAATAAAAGTAGTCAAAGGATGCCCGTTCAACTGCAACCCCGAAGACCTTTCAAACATGTGCCCCAAATGCAGCGAAAGATACAGGAAAGGCGAAAACCTGCCTGTTGAAGAAAAAGAGATGGTTGTGGTTGACCTTCCCTTGGGCGCAACTGAGGACCGCGTCGTCGGAAGCCTAGACGTGGAAAAGGCGATAAAACTCGGCGTAGAAGCCTTAGAGCCAGGAATCCTAGCTGAAGCCAACCAGAACATACTATATGTGGACGAGATCAACCTTCTACCCGACCATATCGCGGATGACTTGCTTGACGCTGCGGCTACGGGATGGAACGTTGTTGAACGGGAAGGAATCTCGGTAAGCCACCCCGCCCGCTTCATTTTCATAGGCACCATGAACCCCGAGGAAGGTGAACTTCGACCCCAACTGTTGGACAGGTTTCCGCTTTCAGTAACCGTGGAAAGATTAACATCCGTCGAGCAAAGAATGGAAGTGGTTCGGCGGAACATGGAGTTCGAGAGAGACCCGGAAAAATTCTACAAGAAGTATGAGCCGCTTCAGAAAAAACTGAGAGAGCGAATACTTCGCGCAAGGAAAATTCTTCCGAAAGCGAAGATTTCGGATGCCCTTCTTCAGGCTATTTGCGAATCGTGCCTAGACTTGAAAGTTGACGGGTTGCGGCCTGACATCGTCATAGCAAAGGCAGCATGCACCCTTGCGGCTTTGAACAATCGAACAAAAGTCAACGTGAAGGATGTTCTTGCAGCAGCTGAACTAGCGTTAAGCCACAGAACAAGAGAAGGCGGCTTTGTTGAGCCAGCAACCCCTGAGGAAATAGCTAGAGCCTTCTGGGCGAGGATAAAGGACCTTCAAGAAGTCGAAGAAACAACCTATGAGGAAGAGGAAAAACTGGAGAAACGAGAAAAAATGAAAGGGAGAAGCATAACTTTCGTAAGTGGTGAAGCAACAGAGAAAGAAGAGGAAAAGGCGGATAAAAGTTTAGCTAGGCGAAGAGGCAGATTATTTAAGATATTCTTCAGACTCGACCAGATGCTTCGCTTTCCCACCCTCATATTCGGCAAACGTGCAAAGAAAGTTAAGAAGGACATTCCGTTCGTTGACCAGACGATATTGAAGAGTAAAGCACCGCTAAAAACCCAGCTCTCCCAATGTAAGGAAAAAGGGAAAAAACCTTCTAAAGCCCAGCCCATGTGGAGACGCACGTTAAAGCCGCCTGAAGCTTCTGTAGGGCTGCCCATATTCAAAAAAATAAAGGAAGGCGCCCTCGCCCCTTTTAAATCGTTCAAAAATTTTCTCACGGCTGCGGATACGAAGCGTATAAAAACGCGGAAACTAGCTTTTCACGCTGGGAAACGTGCAGAGGCTTTTACCACGCTTCATAGAGGCAAGCCTTACGGCTGGAAGTTTCCCAGCGGCGAGCCTCGAGACGTTCACTTGCCTGCTACGATAAGGGCTGCTGCTCTAAAACAGAAATACCGGGAAAAACCTGAAGGTTTAGCCTTAAAAATCTGCGTAGAAGATGTTAGAGAGAAACTGAGGCTTTACAAGGCTCCTTTAACAATCGTTTTTGTGGTTGACCTAAGTGGCTCCATGCTTTTCCGCATTGAACCCGTAAAAGAAGCTCTTTTGAGGCTGCACCGAGACGCTTACCGTTACCGGGACCGCGTAGGCATAGTGGCTTTGAAGGATACGGGCGCGGTGGTAGTTCAGCATCCTACTGCCCATTTAGCGTTAGTCGCTAATAAGCTGGCAAATCTTCGAATAAGCGGCTTCACACCCTTAGCCGCTGGAATGCTGAAAGCTTGGGAAGTGCTAAAGGAAGCGAAAAGAAGAGACTCTTCAACGATACCTGTTATGGCTATAATAACCGATGGAAACGCCAACGTTCCGCTGAAACGTTGTTTGGAAACCGGGGAAGTTCGGCGTATAGAGGAACCACGTATCATAGTTAGGGAATACGAAGATTTAGCCATGCGTGACGTGTTTTCCGTGGCGAAGATGATTGCGAAGGAGAAAATTCACACAATTGTTGTGAACACGAACCCGCACATTTATGGGCGGGAAACTTACGGATTAACCGTTACACAGATGATAGCTAAGCTAACTGGTGGAAGCCACCACTTTGTGGGAAGAGCCTTCACAGCCACGGAACTCGTGGAAAACGTTACCGAAAAGATAGCAGAAGACCAGAAAAGAATCGCCTACGAATCCTCACGCTACGGGTTCCAGCGTTTCCCTTTCCCTGACTAAAACATAAAATAATAAGCCATGCCGTGTTTACTTTAGGTTTCTAAACCGGAGGTTTGTGGTTGAAAGACGCGAGAAGCGGGAAAATAGCTTTAGTGGCTCACTGCATTCTAAATCAGAACTGCCGTGTGTTTGGATTAGCTAAGCGTCCAGCCGTGATAACCGAGATATTGAATCTTTTAGAACGGAACAGCTACGGCGTAGTGCAGATGCCTTGTCCAGAGCTCACGTTTACGGGCTTACGGCGTTGGAGTCAAACACGAGAACAATATGACACGCCCATGTTCCGCAATCATTGCAGAAAGATAGCTGTGGGGCTTGTCGACCAAATCCAGCAATACATGGATTGCGAAATGAAGGTTTCCGTGGTAATAGGCGTCGAGGGAAGCCCCTCATGCGGTGTCAGCGAAACTTCTTCAGGCTACACGGGTGGAAAAGTAAGGGAAATCAAGCGAATCCGAAAGAAACGTGTAAAAAAACGCGGAATATTCATGGAAGAACTTGTTTCAGAAATGGAGAAACGACGTATCGTGGTGCCGCTGTTCGGCGTAGACGACAAGCGGATAAAAGAAA
>QMXC01000089.1 GCA_003661945.1 Candidatus Bathyarchaeota archaeon
CAGTTGTGGCAAAAAGGGCAGCGTAGATTGCATCCCGGGGTGAATAGCACCGTGGCTATTCTGTCCGGGAAATCTATTAGGCTCGTTTTTTGGATGCCGCTGAACTTCATCGACATTTTCTTACGCTTGGACTGTTCTTACCACGACTGATTTGTCAAAGGTTCTACGTATGGCGAATTCAGCTTGTTTTCCATCGTTCCACTGGTCTACTGGTCTTAGGTAGCCTACTACGCGCGAGTATACTTCGCATTTCGCTCCGCATTTCGGGCAGTGTTTGTGTCCGCCGCTTAGGTAGCCGTGGCTTGGGCAGATGCTGAACGTTGGCGTTAGGGTGAAGTAGGGCAGATGGAAGTTCCAAGCTACTTTTTTGACGAGTTCGGCTGTTGCCTTCCAAGAATAGACTCTTTCGCCTAGGTATATGTGGAAAACCGTTCCGCCGGTGTAAAGTGTTTGCAGCTTGTCTTGGTGTTCCAATGCTTCGAAGAGGTCTATTTCGTAGTCTACCGGTAGCTGCGACGAGTTTGTGTAGAAGGGTTCAGCTCCTTTTGAGAGGTATTTCTCGTTAGCCACGATTATGTCGGGATATTTACGTTTGTCTATGCGGGCGAGCCTGTAGGATGTTCCCTCGGCAGGGGTCGCCTCTAAATTGTAAATGTTTCCGGATTCTTCTTGGAAGTCTGCGAGGTTTTCACGCATAAACGTCAGCACTTTTATGGCGAATTTCAAGCCTTCAGGCGTGGCTATGCCGTATCCGAAAAGGTTCAATATCGCCTCGTTCATGCCGACCAAGCCTATGGTGGAGAAGTGGTTCTTCCAGTATTTTCCGAATCCTTCTTTCACAAGGCGGAGATAATGCCGAGAATACGGATACAACCCTTTCTCCGTGAAACGTTCGAGAACCTTCCTTTTTATTTCGAGGCTGTCCCTTGCGGTTTCCATGAGCGCCTCCAAACGTTCAAAGAATTCCGTTTCATCTTTCGATAGGTATCCTATCCTCGGAAGGTTCAGCGTAACCACGCCTATGCTTCCCGTCAACGGGTTCGCCCCAAAGAAGCCTCCACCCCGCTTACGCAGTTCCCTATTATCTATTCTTAGCCGGCAACACATGCTTCGAACGTCTTCAGGTTTCATGTCGCTATTTACAAAGTTTGAGAAGTAGGGCACGCCATACTTAGCTGTAACTTCGAAAAGCTTTTGCGCCACGGGTGAGTCCCAGTCAAAGTCCTTCGTTACGTTGTAGGTGGGTATGGGAAACGTGAAAACGCGTCCTCTGGCGTCGCCTTCCAGCATCACCTTTAAGAAAGCCTCGTTGAACATTTCCATCTCTTCTTGCATGTCGCCGTAGGTTTCATCCATAAGCTTTCCGCCAATTATCACCGGCTCGTTCTTCATGAAGTCTGGAACCTTCAAGTCCAGCGTAACGTTTGTGAAAGGAGTCTGGAAACCCACCCGCGTAGGCACGTTCATGTTGAAGAAAAACTCTTGAAGCGCTTGTTCAACCTCTTTTTGGCTTAACCCGTCATATCGTATGAATGGAGCCAGATGCGTGTCGAAGTTGCTGAAAGCTTGGGCGCCGGCAGCCTCCCCTTGAAGCGTGTAGAAGAAGTTAACCACTTGCCCTAGGGCTGTTCTGAAATGCTTCGCTGGGGTGCTTTCGATTTTCCCCGACACGCCGCCGAACCCTGAAAGTAGTAGCCCCTTTATGTCCCAGCCTACGCAGTAAGGTCCTAAAACGCCGAGGTCGTGGATGTGCATGGCACCTGAGAAGTGGGCGTCAGCTACGTTAGGCGGGTAAATCCTTGTAATCCAGTATTTCGCTATGACCGTGGACGAAAGATAATTATTCAAACCTTGAAGCGAATAGCTCATGTTAGAGTTTTCCCTGACACGCCAATCCTCAACTTCCAAATACTGGTCCACCAAGTCCGCGGAGCTCAAAAGCGCGGCTAACTCCCGCATGTCTTGATGCTGCTTCCGGTATAGAATGTATGCCTTAGCAGTTCTTGCATGCCCGTTTTCTATCAGCACTTTCTCAACAATGTCCTGAATTTCCTCGACTGTTGGAACACCGTCTTCGCCGAAACGTTTTTTGAGTTCAGCCACAACCTGGTCGCTTAGCATTTTGGCTCGTTCACGGTCTTTTCCGCCGACGGCTTTGGCCGCTTTCCATATGGCGTTTGTTATGCGTTCTTGGTCGAAGGGTTCAAGTCTTCCATCACGTTTCCTGACAAACTTCATTTTCTCACCTCACGGAGCACACGTCGAAAATCTTCCGGCTCCTCAAACCTCCGGTAAACGGATGCGAACCTAACGTAGGCTACACGGTCAAGCTGCTTCAAATATTTCATAACGAGGTCTCCAACCTCCTGTGAGGAAACCTCTTCCTTGCCGAGTAGCATCAAGTCCTGTCTGACCCGTTCCGCCAACTCGCGAATCTGCTCCATAGTTACCGGTCTCTTCTCACACGCTTTTTGCAGTCCTCTCACAATCTTGTTTAAGTCGAAACGTTCAAGACGCCCATCCTTTTTCCGCACCATAAACTCTATGGTCTCGACGTATTCGTACGTGGTGAAACGCCTTCCACAGTCTAGGCATTCCTTACGCCGCCGAATGGTGTTGTTCGGGGAATCCCTCGTCTCGAGGGTTCTAATGTTCCCTGACCCACAGTAAGGGCACTTCATCAATGTTTCCTCACGAAAGTCTAACGCTTCCAATCTTAAATATCTAGTGTTCGTCAGACAAGACAGAACACTATACATAGTGTTTAGATATATAAATACTTTCCACAACCACATTGAAATATGAAAACGATGCATGTAGCGAAAACATGTAAGTGATAGACACTTTCAGAGAAAAATCTAGCTCGAGTTCTATGTTAGACGGAACATAAACCATGAACAAAACAGCGGATATATAAACCAGAACGAGAATTCCGAAAATGCTTAAATCATCCATCAGCGAAATACCCTAACACAATGGAGGATGAAATGTGAATTCGCTGAGGGAAAAACTGAAAATAAGCGAGGAAAGGCTGAAGGAAATTAACGACTTTCTCATGAGAGAGGACAACCCGCTCGTAAACGGTTTAATAAAAATAGTTGAAAAGTACGGCGGCGTTGAAGAAATAAACCGCAAAGCCAGAGAAGCTCGAAAACTCGAAAACCTCATGGCTCGACTTGAAGAGCGGAATTCGCCTTACGTGAGAGACCTCGAATGGCTTATCGAGCAAAGAGACAAAGGCGCATTTATAAGCATACCGGAATACCGGAGAAAAATACTCGGCGAAAAAGCGGATTCCATGAAATTCGACGAGTCTTTCGCCGTAACCCTCGAAATTAGCGCCTGCAACTTCTTTCCATGGCTGATAGAAGAAGCAAAAAAGGCGATTAAACAGCAAGATTTGATGCCAGCCCGCTACATTCGAGTGCGCTCCATGAAAGAACAAGTCGAAGACGGCGACATCCTCGCCTTCGCAGCAGCCATGCAAATCATAGGCGCCACCTACGTGCAAACACTTGACACGAAGGGAACCCTGCCTGGACCCGATGGACAGCCCATAAACGTTCACTTAGGCGGACCTGAAACCATCACCGGATACTTTGGCGGCGTTGGAGTACCCAACGAATACGCCTTAAAATGGGTTGACGAGTTTCTTCATTACTATACGGAATACGGCATCGAACAAGTGCTTAACATAAACATAGGCACCGTGATGCTGGGGTACTGGCTACACAAGCTTGGCATAGACATGGAATTCAAGATTTCCGTATATCTAGGCAACGACAACCCCTACTCGTGCTTCTGGACGCTCATGACAGCGAAGCTTTTCAGCCGAGACGACGGAACAACCCCGCTGATAGGGTTTAACCTTTCAAACTCGGCGAACAACGAAACAATCGAGCTGGCAGCCTACATTCGGAAAGCCTTCGACTTTGAAGACGTAGTCCGAATCGAGCACCACATAGTTGAAACCTACAAGAGCATCGTGAGGCAACCCTACGACCGTCTCGACGAGCTGCTGGAAATCGCAGACCACGTCAAAAACATAAGCGCCAAACATGAAGGCGGAATCCCCGAAGTGGAAAAAACCAGGGAACACCCATCGGACATACTCGAATATTTCATCCCGAAAAAGGAAATCATCGAAAAGGGGCTAATGCCAAAACTACTGATAAACTATCTCGACAAGCACGACGCAGTGAACAGAACAGCCAAAGCGCTCACAGAACGAGGGCTAACGTTCATCGCCGCTTGGAACCTACACAAGAAATAGTTTGCAGCGTCCCAGCTAAACAAATAATGAAGGGGCAACCGCGGCTAGGGTTGCGGATTCACCTTCTTTTCCAACTTCTCCAACTTTTTTACAGCTGGAAAAACTTCCTGCCTAGGGGCACGGCTAACAACTAGTCCTTTGCCGTTCATCCCCATAAGGGTCAGCTTCCTGCAGATGAGGTTCAACGAATCCTCTGTGAAATTCAGCAAGTTGTGTCCTTCGGTGGTTAGGCTGTAAACCTTTTTTGGACGTTCGCTTTCGAGGTTCCATTCGCTTTTCACGTATCCTTCCTTCTCCAGCTGGTTCAGCATAGGATAAATCGTGCTGGGACCGAAGTAGACCCCGAAGTTTTTGCGGATCTTTGTTATTATCTGGTAGCCGTGCATAGGCTCGTTCTTTAGGAACTGAAGAATCACTAGGTCGAGTAGTCCTTTGAGCAGTTTGGTTTGAACCTGCTTGTTTCTTTTCATTTTGCTTCACCTTTTGTGTAGTTTTGTCCAACAGTTCGGATGTTGGACGCGTATACAATATGTCTCTCTCGAGACATATCTCAAGTCTCTATATACGTGAAACCGTAATATAAAACTTCGTGCACCATCAAGGCATAAAAAAGCATAACAAAACACAAAATATTCCAAAACATAGATATAATTTAAATAAGCAAAACCAACAAAAAACAACCGAAAACAAAATGCAAAAACAACAGAAAATAGAAAACAACCTAAAACAACAAATTGTTCAACGCATATTCAGAAACTTCACCGACATAATGATACTACGCCTCCTAAAAACCGAACCCATGTGGGGATACAAAATAAAAAAACGGGTACAAACAAAATACGGAATAAAACTACGCCACGGAGCACTATACCCCCTACTAAACAAACTAGAAAAACAAAGATACATAAAAAGCACAAAACAACAAAAAGGCGGAAGAATAAGAAAAGTCTACCACATAACCCAAAAAGGGATACTCACACTAAACCTCTATCAACAAACAATAAAAGAACAACTACAATAACCATCAATTCATGATGTTTGCATGCCCGAAACGACTTTTACCTACAATAGAACGTCCTTCATACAACACGGTTTTTCTTCATTTGAAGGTTAAGGTTTAGAAGTGTAAGGAAGATGTATGTGAAAGATAGAGGTATTAATATCATGGTTAAAACTTTTGCGAAGTCTCCTGCTTGTAAGTATTTGTAGACCTTTATGGCAGAGCACAGGGCTATCAATGTTACAAGGAATTTTCCCTCCCATCCATTTATAATTAGGTGACTTGGGCGA
>QMXC01000090.1 GCA_003661945.1 Candidatus Bathyarchaeota archaeon
CATCAGGAACAAATCGATTAGGTTTATGTTTTCGACAAAACCGAAAGAGTGAGGACGCCACAGCCGGAGCCACCGGTATTCTCTTCCGAAAATGTAGACTCGTGAAATCCATCCCAGAATGTCGTTGCCAGCCGGCCAGTAGCTTGTGAAGAGAAAGTTTCGGAAGATTAGAACAGCGATTAGCGTTAGCAGCAGAAAATGCAACGGAATTTGAAGACGTGTCGTGAGAAGTGCATGTTTTAATGCTTTTTTGTTGAAGGTTTTGGAGATTAAGCCAGTTAATATTCCCAGCGTGTAGGCGAAGTATTCCGTGATTTTTGCGATAAGAAATACTGCGAGCAAAAGGGGGGATGCTTTCCATGTGAAGATAAGCTTCAAGCGAGCGGTGTTCATGTGCCAGTGTCTTTTAAACGTGTTTGAAGGGTGAGATTGGATTAGGGGGCTGATGGTTTCGCCGTAATAGTAGGCTTTTAGAACCGTTTTGCGCAGCGAACTGCTTTCGTAATGAAGTATTATGGAGCGCGTTTTTCCCGTTTTGTATCCGGCTTTTTTGAATCTTTCGTAGAAGTCGAAGTCTTCGCCGAAAACGAGTTTTTCGTTGAAACCCCTGAGTGCTAGGAAAACGTTTTTTCGAAAGAATCTTGGAATACAGAATGACACTTTTTCGCCGCGTGTTTTTTCGAGTGCAGCTTTTTCTAGTTTTTTGCATCGTGCTAAGGCGTTGTTCCCTTTTGAGAGTTCGGGGATTATTAAGGCGTCTACATTTTCAGCTCTTGTTCTTTCTACGCATTCTTGAACTAGTTTGGGAGTTGGCTTCATATCGGAGTCTAGGAAAAGGAGAAATTCACCCCTAGCTTTTCTGGCGCCGTAGTTTTTTGCTTTACTTCTTTCAGCCTTCAGCAGATACACTTTTGCCTTGAATTTTCTCGCTGTTTCGACGGTTCCGTCCGTGCTGTGTCGGTCGATTACGATTGTTTCGATGTTTGGGTATGTTTGTTGTTGAATTGATTCTAGGAGGCCTTTTAGGTTTTTTTGGGAGTTGAAGGTTGGAATTATGATTGATACTAGTGGCGTGGTGTTGTTTTGTTTCATCGTGAGCGCCATTTGGATGGTTTGCCTGTTGTTTTGTTTATGAAGTTTCTTTCGAAAATCGAATAATTGTCGAATTCAGATTCTAAACAAGAACAGCAAAGTTAAAAGGTGACAAACCACACACTCCGAAAGCAAAGGAGAAAACCAGTTTTGAAAGTGCAAGCATTCACAGTAGGACCACTATTCACGAACTGCTACGTCGTTTCATGTGAAAAAACCCTGGAAGCCATAATAATAGACCCGGGATTTGACACCGAAGCTGAAATGAACAAAATCCTCGGCTACGCAGGAAGGAACGGCTTGGAGATAAAATCAATCGTAAATACTCATGGGCATCCCGATCATACGTGTGGAAACTTCTTGGTAAAACAGAACGTGAACGCGCCGATACTGATTCATGAGCTTGACGCTGCAATGCTGGGAGAGACGGGAAAAACCATAGCCCAGCTTTTCGGGTTCAAAAGTTTTTCGCCACCCGCTGACAAGCTTCTACATGATGGAGACATTATAAGATTTGGTGAGGAAAAACTTGAGGTGTTACATACGCCGGGGCATAGTCCGGGAAGCTTATCGCTTCTCGGCGAAAACCTCGTGTTTACAGGGGACACCTTATTCGCGGGTTCGGTTGGGCGGGCAGACCTTCCCGGAGGCTCTTTCAGTCAGCTGATACGTTCAATTAAGGAGCGGTTAGCCGTTTTGCCGGACTATTACGTTGTTTATCCGGGACACGGTCCGGCGACCACCATCGGAGCTGAAAAGCAGATGAACCCTTTTCTTCAGGAACGGTTGCCTTTCACCTTGGAAGATGAAGGATACTGAAAGCCTATAATGTGTTTTTGAATAGGTCTTCTTCTCGACTTATGTATAGTTCACTGATGGAGCTTTGTTCAGAAAATTCCACGAAGGGGTTTAGCCCTTTTATTATCACCACAGGCACGGCTTCGTTTGCTTGCCCCATGAGAAGTTCGGCGGCGCACGCGATTTCGTCCACTACAGCTGTGCGTTTCACTTTGATTGTGTAGCCGAAAAGGTCTTTGAGTCCGCGGTAGTCTTTGAAGGTTTTTATTCCAGCTATGCCTATGGCGAAGTTTACTTGTCCACGTCGGAATGGTCGGCTGTAGGTGTCGCAGATAATGACCGCCACGTTTTTCCCTGTTAGCCGAGCTAGCTCAACGCGGCACTTCCTCGCGGATTCGTCGGGATTTTCAGGTAGGAGCGCGAAGTTTCCGCTGCCTTTTACGTTTGACTTGTCTATTCCAGCGTTTATGCAGACCAGTCCACGTTTATCTTCAACGATTAGGGTTCCAGCTGAAGCCTTTATAACGCGGCTGGTTTCTTGCATTACGAGTTCCACGAACCTCGGGTCTTTACCGGTTTTCCGAGCTATTTCGCGGGCTTTCTCTGACGGATACACGTCGCTCAAGCGTCTAATTCGTGCTTCGGCTTTAGAGAAAATCTTCTGTGCGATGGCTATTATGTCGCCGTCTTCGATGATAACGCCGTTTCGGCGAGCTGTTTTCACGATGAGCTCGGCAATGTTGTCTCCAGGCTTCACGAGGGGAAACCCTTCAAGTCCTATTGCGGTGAATTTTTTCAAATTTCTCTCTCCAGCTAGTAGCCTTTCATGCTAAAGATGAATAAAACATGAGCCGGGTATTTGTCTTTATATGCAAGTTGTCAACTGAATTATTTTCTCTGTTACAGAGCCAACAGCGTGGAGCTGGGTTTGAATGCCGCGTATGGTAATGGTTGATTATAAGGCTTGCACTGGATGCCGAATCTGTGAGATGGTTTGCAGCTTGAAGAACGAAGGAGCAATTGCGCCTTCGCTTTCGAGAATTAGGGTTTACGCTTACCCGCCGGGGCTAGACATCCCAACGGTTTGTGTGCAATGCATAAAAGCCGCATGTGCAGAGGTTTGCCCACAAAAGGCTATAACGCGAAACAATGAACTTGACATCCTAACCGTGGACAGGGAGCTATGCACAGGCTGCGGAATATGCGTTAAAGCGTGCCCATCAGAAGCAATAAGGGTTCATCCCGAAAAAGGAACAGCGTTCAAGTGCGAGCTTTGCAATGGCGAGGCTCCATGCGTAGAAGCTTGTCCAGCTGACGCATTAAGCGTCTATTCGGTGCCCTTTGACACACGGGTATTCGCGAAACCTTCAGAAAAAGTGGCAGACGAGCTGAAGGAAAGCCTACTAGCCATTCCGGAAGGAAAAGGGAGGACGCGCCTAAAATGCTGAAAGGCGGATACGCTGGAAAAGTTTTGGAAGTCAATTTGACGACGGAGAAAATTCGAGAGATTTCAACAGAGGAATTTTTTGATGTTGAACGGTTCGTTGGAGGAAAAGGTTTCGGCGCCGCTATCATGTGGAGAAAGCTACACGCTGGAACAGAGCCTTTCGCTCCCGAGAACCCTTTGATTTTTCTCACCGGACCGTTGACGGGGACGCTTTGCCCCGGAAGCCGCATGTGCATAGTTACAAAGTCTCCTCTAACCGGAACTTTCTGCGATTCACATGTTGGAGGACATTTCGGCGCAGAGATGAAATACGCAGGCTACGACGCTATTATAATTCTAGGAAAAAGCGAAAAACCGGTATACCTACTCGTTAACGACGAGGATTTAGATGTTCGAAACGCTGAAAACCTTTGGGGTCTGGACGTTTTCGAAACCGAGGAGAGAATTCGCCGTGAAAACACGGAACAAGCTCTTCGCGTGGCGTGCATTGGACCGGCTGGCGAAAACCTCGTAAGATTTGCCTGCATATGCGTGGATCGTTACCGCCAAGCTGGAAGAGGTGGAACCGGAGCGGTCATGGGCTCAAAGAAGCTTAAGGCTGTAGCCGTGAGAGGTTCCGGAAAAATACGGTTATACGACACCGAAGCCTTTGTTGAGACGGCGACCAAAGCGAGAAACGCTTTGCTTCGAAATGAGACTATCCGCGCTAGAAAACGCTGGGGCACCGCCCGCACCATAACCCTCACGAGCGATCAAGACTTGCTTCCTACACGTAACTTTCAAGAAGCAACCTTCGAGGAGGCGGATTCGCTTTCGGCTGAAGTCTTGGAGAAAAAGTTTTGGATAAAACACAGAGCATGCCATAGCTGTCCGGTGAATTGTGGAAAGCTAGGCGTGGTTAGAACCGGCGCCTACGCTGGAACCGTCGTGGAAGGCGTCGAATATGAGACCCTTGCTTTGATGGGAGCCAACTGCGGAATAGCAGACTATGAAGCTGTGGCTTATGCTAATATGCTCTGCGACAAATACGGGCTAGACACCATTTCAACCGGAAATGTCATCGCTTTCACCATGGAATGCTACGAGAAGGGAATCTTAACAAAAGAAGACACGAGCGGCGTTGAATGCCGTTTCGGCAGCTCCAAAGCCTTGATAGAGCTTGTAAAACACATAACGTTCCGGGAAGGTATAGGAAACCAGCTCGCGGAAGGTGTGAAAAGACTTGCTGAAAAACTGGGAGAAAAAGCGGAGAAAATCGCCCTACAAGTCAAAGGTTTGGAAACCCCGGGATACGACCCCCGTTCATCGCCTGGACTAGGCTTAGCTTACGCAACAGCCGACCGGGGAGGATGCCACACTAGGGCCTGGCCAACTTCTTACGAGATGAGTGGAAAAGCTCCGGACGGAACAGTTATTGACCGGTTTTCCACCGTGAAGAGAGCTGAAATCGTTAAGGCTCAACAAGACTATGGGGCGGCTGTGGACTGTCTCGTCGGATGCTGGTTTGTCCGAGGTACCGTTGGAAAAGAGTTGTATGCGCAAATGTTAAACGCGGCGACAGGCATTGAAATGACGGTGGAAGAGTTCACTCGTCTCGGCGAACGAGTCTGGAATCTTGTGCGCATGTTCAACGTTCGAGAGGGATTTACACGAAAGGATGACGTGTTGCCGCAGAGGTTTCTCAACGAGCCTTTGCCTTCAGGCGTAGCAAAAGGACAACGCCTAACAAAGCAGCAGCTTGAACAAATGCTAGATGAATACTTCACGCTACGGGGATGGGACAAGAACACGGGGGTTCCGACGAAAGAAAAGCTGAAGGAGCTAGGGTTAGAATTCGCTGTTTTACAGTGAAGCTTAAGCGTTATAAACGTGAAAGCTTCCTTACCTCGTGATGCTCAGATGGGAAAGCTCTGTTTAACCGATTCAACGCCTTTTAATCTAGACCATACTTTGAAATGCGGACAAGCTTTCCGTTGGAGAAAACATGGAGAATGGTGGTATGGAACTGTTAGGGACAAGATTTTCAAGATAAAACAAACGGGAGACACGTTGGTCTTCGAGAACGTTGACGAAAGCTTTGTTGAGTGTTATTTCAGTTTAGATTTAGACTTGCCTCGAATTCTTTCAAGTATAAATAAAGACCACCATATCGAACGTGCTATTCGAAGGTTCAGAGGCTTACGCATTGTAAGGCAAGACCCGTGGGAATGCCTAATCAGCTAC
>QMXC01000091.1 GCA_003661945.1 Candidatus Bathyarchaeota archaeon
AGCCTAACTTTTTCCTTTGCATGCGCAAGCTCGTATTTCAGTTTAGCCAGTTGAATTTGGAGTTTAGCTTCCGTTGTGGATGCTCTTTTGGCGAAGATTTCGAGGATTAGCTGGAAACGGTCTATGGCTTCCACACCCGTAGCTTTAGCTAGGTTGTAGGCTTGAACCGGTTTCAACGGATTATCAAAAATGAGCCTTTCAACCTTTTTCTCTCTGACCAGATTAGCGATTTCCCTTACTTTTCCGCTTCCAATTTGATATTTGGGGTGCGGCTTCCTCACCTGCTCAACCGTGCCTACGACCACGTACCCGGCTGATTCGGCGAGGCTGTGAAGCTCATCGAGGCTGCAAGGCTCGTCTCGTTCGCGACGTTGAATCAGGATTGCTCTCGTTTTTTACTGTCCTCCCCTTCCCCTTCGTTAAGGTTTACCAAATCTCCCAGAGTTAGCTCTTCCATCGGCGTTTTCTGATAAGCCGGGAGAGGCTTAGGCTCGGTTAACGGTGCGAGTAGTTTGATTTTCAAGGCATGTTCAAGTTTTACTACAAGCTTCATATCTGGTGTCATTTTGCCGCTTTCAATTTTTTTGAGAACTGAAACCTTTTCACTTAGCCTTCTACCGAGTTCCTCGTGAGACAAGCCGAGTTTTTCCCGAGCTTTCCGAATTTTGACAGCGAAGTCTTCAACCAAGTCTAGAGGCGGCTCTAGATCTTGCTGAGAAGACTGCTTGGCTTGAACAGGTTTTGTAGGAAGAGCCTGTTTGAACGGTCTTATAGCGGGTTTGGGGAAAACGGATTTCCTCTTTTCTTCCCATGTTCCAGAGCCGAGTTTTGCACATTTCCCGCAGACTGTCATCTTCGCCCCTTCAATTATTACTCGATGAGGCTTACCGAAGATTTTCCTACCGCAGACCTCGCAGCGCAACCATCAGCACCCTAAAACAGTTATTTCCTTCCTCTTCTTTATAGTTGTCGAAAACACG
Source organism: Candidatus Bathyarchaeota archaeon (assembly GCA_003661945.1). GTDB lineage: Archaea > Thermoproteota > Bathyarchaeia > Bathyarchaeales > UBA233 > UBA233. The sequence goes on from QMXC01000091.1 coordinate 981, forward strand.
CATCAAACGCGGGAACGATTATGGAAAAACAGAAACACGCAGACACGCTTAGAAGAATTCGAAGCATAGCCGACTACCAGTTTGGAAAAAATGTAGGGAAAATTCTTTTCCCAAACGAAATTAAAGTGGTCTATTCAAAAAGAACGGGAAGAATCCGGCATATATACTTGAACAACCGTCTGTTAGCTACGCTGCGTCCAAAAGACGGGTTTTTCTCCCTCACAATCGAAGGGGCAAAAAGAATAGTGAAAGAAGCTAAACCGTTACGGTGCTGGGTCAAAGTCAACGACGACGTAGCCCAGTTTATAGCTAAGGGGAGAAACCTCTTCGCAAAACACGTGGTCGACGCTGATGAAGAGATTCGTCCAAACGAAGAAGTCATAGTAATAGACGGTGAAGGAAATCTTTTAGCTGTTGGAAAAGCCGTTCTAACGGGCAGAGAGATGAAACGGTTCAACGCTGGCGTTGCAGTTCGGGTGCGAAAAGGAATAAAAGAAGCTTAAACATAAACCTAGCCGGAGAAGTGTTTGGAGCGAGCTGTAATGCGAAGAATTAGTCCCCGGGAAGCAAGAAGAATGATGCAGCGAATGGGCATGAGCATGGACACGATTCCCGACGTTGAACAAGTAACCATAAAAACTTCAACGAAAGAAATAATCATCGAGAACCCAGAAGTCGCCGTGCTAAAACTTCGAGGGCAACAAGTCTTTCAAGTAACAGGTGAAAAAATCGTTGAAAAACAAATCGAGAGAAAACTCACAATTCCAGAAGAAGACGTCAGACTCGTAGCGGATCAAACCGGTAAAAGTCTAGAAGAAGCGAGAAGAGCCCTAGAAGAAAGTGGCGGAGACCTGGCAAAGGCCATACTATTGCTGCAAACAACCTAAAACTTTTCTAAACGTTTTCTTTTGGTCAGCGTAGAAACTATTTTACAAAAGCTACAGACTTCCCCGCTCGTAGGCATGCCGCAACGGGTACACTCACGAACTGAAACGGCTTCTTCCTCAACTTGCAACGCTGGCTGCAAACGTTTCACGTGAGACTTGAAAAACACATGGCGAAAGTTAGGCATAACCTCCGATAGTTTGTCTAAAAGCCTTTGACGTTTTTCTAGGCGTCTCTGATGCACGAAGGGGCAAGCGTGGCTCTTGTAAGGAAGACCCATACAGTCAGCGTAATATCGGGTTTCTTTTTCAGTCATCTCGCAGAGCGGCTTAATCCGAGTTACCATCTTCGGATTATGTGAAACATTCACAGGCAATAGCCGTTTAAGCTGTTCCACATCGCCGTGAACATAGTGGTTAAACAAGACGCCTACGAAATCATCCAGATTATGTCCCGTCGCCAGCTTCGTCGCGTCGACCTCCAGCGCAGTCTTGTTCAGCAGATACCGTTTAACCACGCCGCATGAAGCACAAATCTTACGGCTAAAACGCGTTTTACGGAAATCGCTGATGGAGAAACCGTAAGCTTTGCGCAGGTTGCACACGATTAGCTCTATGTCGTAAGCCTTTGCGATTTTTTTAGCTATTTCTTCGCAGCCGTCGGAATAACCTTCGATTCCCAGGTTCAAGTGAACCGCAACCATCTCAACCCTTGGGAAAAGCCGTTTCAAAACAGCCAACAAAGCGCCGCTGTCCTTTCCGCCTGAAACAGCCACAGCGACCTTATCCTTCACGGAAAACATGTGATACTTCAAAACAGCGTTCCGAACTTTCCTTTCGAAGAAAAGCGTGAAGCAGTCTCTGCAAAGGCTTCGTTTCGCATAGTCTAAGCGAATTTCGGCTTCAGCTTTCTTGCACGCTGCACAGATAACCATTGTTTCACCCAGGGATTCCAGAAGCGAACAAAGTTTTATAGTTTGGCTTTTTCACTGGTTGCTGGCTGTTTCTTCGTTTTTACGCCAAGAGAAATCGACGAAGTTTAACGCTTTTAATGCGTCCAGCAGTCCTTCGCAGTAAGCAATTGAGACCAGAGCTGTTTTGAAGTCAGCCTTTTCTGCGAAGAACTTTGCGTCGTCGAAATAGCGTTTGGCATGGTTTACGACCTCTAACACTTTTGAATCATCGGCAAGCACGCGTAATTCTTTGAAGACGCGTTCTACACCAGCGATATATTTTGAAACAAGCTTCTCCAGTTCCGCAGCTAGGCTCATTTTTGAACAAGCTCCTTAACCTTTTCCGGTGCTGAGCAAAGCGTTATCAACGCTTCGGCTTCCATGAAGTGAAGCTTGCCGGGAAAAACCAAGCAGTGCGGCGGGTTTCCGAAGTCAAATTGGGCGAGAGCGTTTATGAAGTCGGCTTTTGCAACTGTGTCAACGCATCCAGCTCGAGCTATTCCTACAGCAACCGTGTCCGCGGTAACTATTTTTTCACGCCGCTTCCTTTCTAGCGCGAAGAGTATTTCTACCGCTTCTCTAATGGTCATGTATCGTTTTTCTTCAGCGTGTATGTCTAAGAAGCAGAGTGTATGAAAGCCGAGTTGCTTATTCGTTTTAATCGTATCGTAAGGGGCTTCATAAAAAATTCCTCCATTGGGAAACGGTATGGAGACGCTTCTTCCAAACTTATAGTTCTGCAGGCCACAAGCGCCGGCAACAGCCGAAATTATAGAGGCGTTATGCACTATTCGAGTTTTTATTCCCGCCTTTACAGCGCGAACCCGCAGCTCCACGTGCGTAGTAGCGATTAACGGGTCGCCGGGAACCATAAACACCGCTTTCCCACGTCGAGCCGCGGCTAAAATCCTTTCCCCAGAATCCTCTTCCAAATCCTTACGCGACAAAACCGTAATTTTCTTGCCGACGAGCCGTTCAAGCTCTGACAAGGCTAGGTTGGGCATTAAGCTTGTGTAGAACTCGGCGAAGACGTTGTCCGCGGTTCGCGCCTCCTCCACACCACGCAACGTGATGTCCCGTTCGCTGCACAGTCCAAGCCCGACGAATACGAGTTCACCCAAAGAGTTTCACCACTCGGAACATCTCGAAAATAGAGAAAACTAAACTTATAAACCATAGTTGCAAACCTTTAATACTACGGAAAAGCGGAGAACGGGCCCGTAGCTCAGCAAGGTAGAGCGGCGGACTTCCGCCACGAGGCGGGTGGTTGAGGCTCTTAACCCGTAGGTCGCGGGTTCAACTCCCGCCGGGCCCGCCATATTCGACGGTTAACGTTATCAAAACCTTTTGGTTGGGCTGTTGCAGTTTTTGGATGAGTTTTCTGGAGAGGTTTTTTGCTGCTTTGTCGGCTTTTACGGCGAGGGTTCTGTTGCATGTGTAGTTGCTTTTGCGGATTACCATGTCGGTTTTGTGTGTAAACGTTAGGTTTGGGTTTCCGTAGGCGTGGATTGTTTCTTTTATTCCGCCGGTTTCTACGGTAATCAAGATTTTCGCGTTCTTGTTTTTTGCAGCTTTTTTGAAGTTTGAGCTTAGGTCTGCTACTGCTTTGTCGGCTTTTACCGCTATTATGCAGTCTCCGCGCCGTGTTAGCTCGGGCTCTTTCGTGATTTCGAGGGTTGTCGGATGGGTTGCTGATATGTTAGGATGCCCATACGCTGTTACGACTTCGGTTATGCGGTATCCGTTTTTCTTCGGCGTAGGCTAGCCTCCCTTTTTCATTCGAGGACTTCTATGGAGTCTACTTTTCCGTCTCCGTCGAGGTCGAAGCCTTGGATGACCACGGCGAAATAGTCGTCTCCCGAGTATTTTCGGAGGGTTTTCTCCCAGAATTTTGTTATAGCCAAGACACACGCTTTGGTTCCTACGGCTTTGTTGCCGGCTAGAACTATTACGCGTTTGTTTTTGTCCCACGGATTGATTATTTTCGCTATCAGCCCAACCGTGTCCGCCGTGTAGACGTTTCCAGTCTTTTCCGAAACGAGCCCGCCGAAGAGAAAGCCATGCTCCGAAGCCCTCATGTCAAAGCGAATGGGAAGAAAACGGTTCACTTCCTGCGTCAGAAGGTTCGTTCCCGGACCGCCGACAAGAATCATATTGTTTTTCTCTTCCTTTTCAGCCTTCACATCCACGTCGAGCTTAACAGCGAACTCTTCCGGAAGCTTACAGAACTGCCCTAAAAAGAAAGCCAAATAAGCGGCATAGTGCCCGTCTCTCGCACTTGTTTTGAACGGACCGTGAGGAATAGGGCTCCCGACAACTATTTTCCCGTTGAAACTCTTGTCTTTGACTACTAAAGGCGTGAAAAACTTTCTGAGTTTTTCAGCTAGCGGCGCTGGAAAAACGGTTTTTGGGATTTCGCTGTATCCAACTGGAAATTCCACGCCGAAAGCTGTAGCAACCGCCCGGTAATATTTCGCTGTGGCTCCTTTCTTTACCTCTTCCCTAACTATTTTTATCGCTCCAGCTTTAGCTAGTTTCCGTATATGATAATACGCTTTTTGCTCGTGAATTCCAAGCTTTTTAGCTATTTCCAGCGGGTACATTTCCTTTTCAGTTAATAGGGATAAAATTTGCCATGACAACGGGTTTAGAAGCAGTTTGAGCTTCTCCGGCGAATCTAAAAT
>QMXC01000092.1 GCA_003661945.1 Candidatus Bathyarchaeota archaeon
ATTAACAATGTATATCCTAGGCATAAATGCATATCATGATAAGAAAGACAAAAGAAAAATTCTCCCGGCAGTGACCCATGTAGATGGGACAGGAAGGTTACAGACAGTAAGTAAAGAGGAAAATCCATTATATTATAAGCTTATTAAAGAGTTTGAAAAAATAACAGGAGTGCCAGTTGTGCTCAATACCTCATTTAATGAGAATGAGCCCATTGTGTGTACACCTGATGAGGCATTAGACTGCTTTTTAAGGACAAAGATGGATGTACTGGTTCTGGGAAACATTGTGATTTGTAAATCCTAAAAAGCTAAATGAATATCAGTCCACAGATAACAATGGTGTCAAAGTATTTTTATCCTGAGCCATGTTCAACTGGCCAATTGTTAATGGAATTGGGGTTAGAATTGCAAAGAAGAGGATGCAAGGTTAATGTGATAACAGGTCAAGCAAGTTTGGTTGGGCATAAAAAGCTTCCTTCTAGAGGGAACCATGAAGGTATAGAGATAAAAAGGGTTTGGTGTACGAGCTTAAATAATAACAAGATTCAAGGAAAGGCCATTAATCGTGTAACATTTACTACTTTGGTATTCCTACACCTTTTGCTAAAGAAAAATCCGCCTCTTTTTGTTACATCTGACCCCCCATTTCTCTGTTGGATAGGTATGGTATTGAAAAAATTAAGAAATAGGAAGTTTATTTATCTTCTTTATGATGTTCATCCAGATGCCTCGGTCAAGTTAGGATATTTGAAAAGTAGAAGCTTAGTAAGAAAAATTTGGGACCAGATAAATAAGTTAGTATATAAAGAGGCAGATTTTATCATAGTTCCGGGTGATTGTGTTAAAAAAACCATTGAAAGGCAGTTTGGAAATATTTCCCATAAGATGATAGTGATTCATAACTGGGCTGATGGAAGTTTTATTAAACCTATAAACAAAAATAATAACTGGTTTTGTAAAAAATATGGGCTCAATGATAAATTTGTTGTGATGTATTCAGGTAATATAGGCCGATATCATGATTTAGAAACGGTAATACTGGTAGCCGAAAAGCTAAAGCATTTGGAAGATATTAAATTTGTGTTTATTGGCGAAGGTGACAAAAAGGCAAAGATAATGCAAATGGCCCAAGACTTAAGATTAAAAAATATTCTTTTTTTACCTTTTCAACCAAGGAAATACCTACCATATTCACTTACATGTGGGGATGTCTCTATTGTTACACTTGAAAAGGGATTAGAAGGGTTGTCTGTTCCTTGTAAGATTTACACTGCTTTAGCCGCTGGCCAGGCTGTGTGGGGTTTAATAGGAAATGGCTCTGAGGTAGCAGAAATTATTAAGAAATATAAATGTGGGTTTAGAATCGATCAGGGGGATGTGAATAGTGCGGTTAGGAATCTGGTCAAGCTATACAGTGATAAAGAGTTATTGGCTACAACCAAGAAAAACGCTAGAAAGTGTTTTGAAAAAAATTTTGATAAAAGCCTTGCAATAGAAAAGTATTTGGAGATTATAAAGAAAGTCCAATAAAAGGAGATCTAAATTATGGCAAAAAAGAGGATTTTGGTTTGCGGTGCGGGTGGTTTTATTGGAAGTCATTTTGCAAAAAGGTTAAAAAAGGAAGGCTGTTGGGTAAGGGGGGTAGATTTAAAATACCCAGAATTTAGCGAGACTGAAGCGGATGATTTTGTGATTGGTGATTTGCGTGACCCTTATGTTTGTCGCTCTGTAGTTGATACAAAATTTGATGAGGTCTATCAACTGGCAGCAGATATGGGTGGGGCAGGTTATGTATTTACTGGTGAAAATGATGCAAATATAATGCATAATTCTGCCCTTATTAATCTTAACATGCTGGAAGCATGTTATAGAAGAAATGTAAAGAGAATTTTTTATTCCTCATCGGCTTGTATTTATCCTAAGTATAACCAGGAAGATCCACAAAATCCCAATTGCGCAGAGGAAAGTGCATATCCTGCAATGCCAGACAGCGATTATGGCTGGGAAAAGCTTTTTAGTGAGCATTTATACCTTGCATTCCACAGAAACTATGGAATGGAGGTTAGAATAGCAAGGTATCACAATATCTTTGGGCCAGAAGGATCATGGAATGATGGGAGGGAGAAAGCACCAGCAGCATTATGCCGTAAAGTAGCAGTAGCTATTTTAAACGGAGAAGATTATATAGAAATCTGGGGAGATGGCAAACAAACGAGGTCATTTTTATACATAGATGAATGTATTGAGGGAACTTTAAGGCTTATGAGGTCTGATTGGACAGGGCCTGTAAATATTGGTTCTGAAGAGATGGTTACCATAGACCAGCTTGCAAAAATGATTATGGATATTGCTGGTAAAAAGTTAAAAATTAAACATGTACCAGGTCCACAGGGTGTACGCGGAAGAAAGTCAGACAATAGACTCATTTACAATAAATTGGGGTGGAAACCAACCCAACCTTTAAGAGTTGGGCTGGAAAAGACATATAGATGGATTGAAGAACAAGTAAAAAGAAAGTAATATTTTATCCTATTGAAAAAACTGGTTGAACAAGCTGATTTTTTGATAAAAAAGTCCCTCAAAAGGCCATTTGAATTTTCTTTTCCCTTGTAGGCCACAGCACAATGAATATGGAACAAATTAAGAGAGGTTTTATAGAATATATACAAAATAATAGGCTTAGAATATTAAAATTTCTACTTTCAGGGTCTTCAGCAGCCATTATAAACCTTGGTTTATTATATATTCTTGTTGGTTATCTTCGTTTTGACACGAGGCTTCTTGAAAATGTTGCTAATGCATTTAGTATGGAGGTTGGCATAATATACAACTTTTTGTTGAGTAGATTTTGGACATGGAATGATGCTAAGAGGGAATATGGTATTAAATTAATTAAGCAATGTCTTTCATTTCATGCCGCTGTAGGTGTCTCAATTTGTATAAGGCTCATAATGTTTCCAATCTTACAACTTTTTGGTATTCACTATTTAATAAACGCAACCTTGGGCATAGGGACTGCTGCCACAGTAAGTTATATCCTTTATGATAGGATAATCTTTAAAGAGAGGAGGATTCCATCGCATGACTAAATATGACCTATGTGTTGTGGGTGGGTGTGGACATGTAGGGTTACCATTGTCCATCGCCTTTGCAAGCAAGGGCCTCAGAGTATGTATATATGATGTAAACCAAGATGCATTAGAAATAATTACCAGAGGTAATACGCCGTTTTTAGAAGAAGGCGCAGATAGATTGCTTAAAGATACTGTGGGAAAAACACTTTTCGCAACCAATAACCCTAAAGTTATCTCAGACGCTAAATTTATAATTGTTGTAATAGGAACACCTGTGGATGAACATTTAAATCCAGAATTTACAATGATGAAAAAGTTTTTTAATAATCTTTTACCCTATCTTAGGGATGGTCAACACATTATTCTAAGAAGCACTGTATTTCCTGGCACAACCGAAAAAATTAACGAATTTTTAAAAAGTAAAGGATTAAAAGTTTATGTCACTTTTTGCCCAGAAAGGATCGCCCAAGGTAAGGCAATAGAAGAGCTCGGTACATTGCCTCAAATTGTGTCTGGATTCGAAGACAGATCAATCAATGAAGTTTCAAAACTTTTCAAAATGCTTACCAAAGATATAATAATTTTACAACCTATGGAGGCAGAACTTGCAAAGTTATTTACTAATACATGGCGGTATATTCAGTTTGCTATTGCAAATCAGTTTTATATAATTGCTACCAGCTATGGGCTTGATTTTTACAAAATATATGAAGCCATGAAATATAGGTATCCAAGGGCGAAAAATTTTCCTCCTGCTGGTTTTGCAGCTGGCCCTTGTCTTTTCAAAGATACTATGCAACTTGCAGCTTTTAATAATAATACATTCTTTTTGGGCCATGCAGCTATGCTGGTTAATGAAGGGCTACCAAACTTTATCATTCAAAGGTTAAAAGACAGATATTCTCTAAGAAATAAAACGGTTGGGATCCTTGGCATGGCGTTTAAGGCAGATAGTGATGACAAAAGGGAGTCTTTGTCCTATAAGCTTAAAAAAATCTTAGAAATAGAGGCAAAAAAGGTTTTATGTTCAGATGTGTATATTCATGAGGAAGGGTTTGTCTCTGTACACGAGCTTATTAGAAACTCAGATATAGTAATTTTAGGGGCTCCGCACAAAAGATATAAAAAATACCAAGACTTAATTAGTAATAAAATTTTAGTTGATGTCTGGAATTTTTTTGGGAAAGGAGGATTATTTTGATGAAAATTTTAGTCACAGGTTCTGCTGGTTTCATTGCTGGCTATTTGATAGAAGAACTTTTAAATCATGGCCATCAAGTTGTGGGAATTGATAACTTTTCCAAATATGGTAAGGTTGAAAAAAGCTATGATAATCACCCAAATTATCAATTTGTAGAAGGAGACGTAAAAAATACAAATCTTCTTAAGGAACTAATGGAGGATTGCGATCAGGTTGTGGCAGCAGCAGCCTTGATAGGTGGTATTACTCTGTTTCATGAATATGCATATGATTTATTAGCTGAAAATGAAAGGATAATTGCTTCTACTTTCGATGCCGCCATATGGGCTTTTAAGAATAAGAGATTAAAAAAGATAAACGTTATTTCCTCCTCTATGGTATTTGAAAATGCTAGCATATTCCCTACCCCTGAAGGAGAACAGTTAAGGTGCCCACCACCCTCGTCAACATACGGATTTCAAAAGCTTTCTTGCGAGTATTTTGCCAAAGGGGCATGGGAACAGTATAAGCTACCTTATACTATAATAAGGCCATTTAATTGTATAGGAATTGGTGAAAAACGGGCTAAATCTGGTAAAGAAATACTGTCTGGCAATGTAAAATTGGCTATGAGCCATGTAGTACCCGATCTTGTGTACAAAGTCCTCAAGGGCCAAGACCCACTACATATTCTGGGTAGAGGAGATCAAATTCGCCATTATACCTATGCTGGGGATCTAGCTAGGGGTATAAGGCTTTGCATAGAAAAAGAAGAGGCGATTAATGAAGATTTCAATCTTTCTTCCCCCGTATCAACAACGGTATTAGAGCTTGCCCAACTTATATGGAAAAAAATAAATGGCAATAGGCCTTTTAGATATGTTTCTGATCCACCCTTTAAGTATGACGTCCAGAAAAGGATTCCTAGTGTTGAAAAAGCAAAGAGGATCCTTGGCTTTGAGACCAAGACATCTTTAAACGATGCATTAGATGAAATTATCCCTTGGATAAAAAAGCAAATGGAAATAGGAGGGATATAATAAAAAGGTTTTATTGGCTTGATTTTTCAAAAGGTAAACATATTTCATATGCAAGTAGAAAAGAGATTAAAAAATTTATATAGAAACAGATTTGATGAGCAAGAATTACAGCAGAAGAATAAGATATGGAAAGTGTTGTGCAATTCCTTCTTTCAGAAGTGGATAAAAAAA
>QMXC01000093.1 GCA_003661945.1 Candidatus Bathyarchaeota archaeon
AACGCCATACCGCCCTGACGCTTTAAGCTGTTTGTAATGTTCTAATTTTAGCTTAAATATTATTTTTTAATCAACGTAATGGTTCCTAAAACTGTAAGTGATACACCTTACGATGTATTGGAAAAACTTTGGAACCGTGTTGCATTTTACTATAATGCGGTATGGGAAGAAGACGGAGATGGTTCTGGTCTGGAAATAGAAAAGCTTAAAGAATTCGTGTTGGTTTCTTGAAGCTTCAAGAGGGATGTTGCGAGATTGGTGTTCGTTGACCCGTTGGTTGCAGTGGTTGCGGCTTTTGCCCTTCTGGCGGTGCTTGTGTATAGGCGAGTGAGCTTAGACATAACTTTGATTTCCACAGCGTTTTTTCTAGCTTTTCTCTCTATGGAGCCAGCTGGAATTTTGGATGTTTTCGTCGACACGGCGTTAAGCCCGGTTACGTTGTCGCTCGTTGGGGCTTCTCTGGGTATAATGCTTTTGAGTCAGCTTTACAAGGAGACGGGGAAAGTTTACGATTTGAGTCGGAGTTTAAGCGAAATTGTGAGGAATTCCAAGTTCATCGTCAGCGTTCTTCCAGCGGTTATTGGGCTTTTACCCGTCGCTGGCGGCGCTTTGATGTCTGCGCCTTTGATAGAAGCCGAAGCCGACAACCTCGGGATGAACGGTCAGAAGAAAGCCTACGTCAACGTGTGGTTCAGGCACACCATTTTTCCCGTTTATCCGGTAAGTCAAGTGCTCATACTGTTATCCGCGCTTACAGGGGTTTCTCTTTCCTTTGTGATTTATAGGCAAATCCCCGTTGTATTAGCAATGGTTGTTGTGGGTTATCTTTTAGGCTTGTGGAGAACCCGGAAACAGCCAAACCGCAGAGATGAATCTAGAGACAGTAACGGTCGAAACTTGAAGGTTTTCCTTACGGCTTTTTCACCCATACTCGTGATGATAGTCGTCGTCATAGCCTTCGGGTTAGACGTTTTCACGGCTTCACTCATAGGCTTAGCGTTGCTTATGCTGGTAACGAAGCCGAGCCTCGGCGCATTACGCGGAACCTTCGGCAACCCAGCAGTTTACAGAATAGCATTAGCAGCCTTCGGAGCCATGCTCCTTAGAAACATAACCATAAATTCGGGGGTAGCCGAAGTCATCGGCAGCCTAATCGCGAATGGGCAAGTAAACGAATCCATTCTGCTTTCCGCGGTTCCAGCAGTATTAGCGTTTCTCGTAGGCTCGCCCTCCGGAGGAATCGCCATCACCGTAGCCATGCTCGAAACCGTTCTGGAATTTACGCCGAAAACTGCGAGCTTACTGTACTCGGCAGCCTATTTGGGATATGTGGGAGCCCCAACGCATCTGTGCCTAGTCTTAACAGCGGAGTACTTCAAAACGTCGCTAACAAAAATATACAAGTACATGGTGCCCTCGCTCGCCGTCTCTTTCGCAGCCGCCATACTCGTCTACTTTTTAATATAAAGCCATAAAGCCATGATAAGCTTGCCAACACAGAGACTTCGTCTAAATAAGGTTTATTAACAATACAGATATAGTTCTGCTACGCGGTGAAACTGCATGATTAACGAATCCATGATTACTCGAACAATCATCGAAAAAGCCGCAAAAGACTGGGTTAACCTTTCGGAAATAGACGTCGCAGTAGTTGGAGCTGGACCGTCAGGCTTAACAGCTGCAGCCTACTTGGCAAAAGCTGGGCTCAGAACCGTCGTGTTCGAGAGAAGACTTTCGTTCGGCGGAGGAATAGGCGGAGGCGGAATGCTCTTCCACAAAATAGTTGTTCAATCCCCGGCGGAGGAGATTTTGAGGGAAGCAGGATGCCCGCTTGAAAAAGTAGGTGAAGGCCTCTTTGCAACAGATTCTTCGACTGCGATAGCTAAACTTGCAAACAGCGCCATCGACGCTGGGGCAAAAATAATCCTAGGGGTAACCGTGGACGACGTCATTTTCCGCGATGAAACACAGCCGAAAATCGTAGGCGTAGTCTTACAGTGGACAGCTGTGATAATGGCGGGAATCCACGTAGACCCGTTAGGAGTCAAAGCAAAAGCCGTCGTCGACTGCACAGGACACGACGCCGAAGTTCTATCAGTCGCTTCGAGAAAAATTCCGGAGCTAAACCTATCCATTCGAGGAGAAAAGTCCATGTGGGCTTCAGAAGCTGAAAAATTGACCGTTGAAAAAACCGGGGAAGTCTGCCCCGGACTGTACGCTGCGGGAATGGCTGCAGCAGCTTTACATAACACGCCGAGAATGGGACCAATTTTTGGGGGAATGCTGCTAAGCGGGAAAAAAGTCGCCCAACTAATCGTCGAAAAACTTCGAAAATAGCAGAAAAACCTTTCACTTTTGAGTTTCTAAACGTTTTTAGACTTGGAGAACCCTTCTCCTATAAGTGGTTGTTATGCTTCCGGCAAGTGTTGAAGTGAAAGCTCACAGAATAAATCTACTCGATAGAAAGATTGAGACTTTAAGGGAAACAGTTGCAGCGGAAATTCCAGTTAAAATCCACATCAACGGAAAGCATGCTTCAACCTTGTTTGCATCGCCATCACAGCTGAAAGAACTAGGCGTAGGATGGGCCCTCGACCATGGAATAGTGAAAACCGCCAGCGACATAACAGAGGTTAAAGTAGAAGAAAACAACATTCGAATTAGCTGTGCTGGAGAAGTTGAGGCCCGCTTAAAGACTGCTAGCACGGCAAAGCCTTTTGTAAAGTCGAAGTACCGTGTAAAAGCCGAAAAAATCTTGGAGTTCGTAAATGTGCTTAACGAAGAGGCAGTCGTATTCAAGGCTACTGGTGGAACACATTCAGCTGCCGTTTTTCAAGAAGAAAAACTCATCGGCTTCGCCGAAGATGTGGGTAGACACAACGCTGTTGACAAGGCAATAGGCGCCGCTGCTTTGCGTAAAGCGGACTTTTCGAAATGCGTTCTAGCGAGCAGCGGACGACAGCCAGCCAACATGGTCTTGAAAGCAGCCTACGTAGGAATACCAGTAATAGCCTCGATTGCCGCGCCGATTCATAGCGGAGTAGAAACAGCCATAAAAACCGGAGTTACGCTAATATGCTTCGCAAGAAGCCACAGAATGAACATTTACAGCCACCCAGAAAGAATAGAAACTTGATTTTGCCCCATCTAAAATTTTGGTGGACCGGGCGGGATTTGAACCCGCGACCTCCGCCTTGCGAAGGCGGCGTTCATGCCAAACTGAACTACCGGCCCCCTTTTCTTCACAGTTTTGGTGTATCTGGTTTATTATTAAGATTTTGAAAACGAAATGCATAAATCGGGAACTCGAATCTTAAATTTCTTGAGTGAAGGTTCGGGCGGTAGCTCAGCTTGGTAGAGCTTCCGGCTGTAGACGTTCGCCCATGGCGAGCGCCCATTCAGCCTACCAAGCGTACAAGGGGGTAAGCGGAAACCGGAGTGTCGCAGGTTCAAATCCTGCCCGCCCGACCACAACATTCAAACTTTCAAGTATTTTTCAAAACTTTTATATGAGTAAAATAGCGTTGTAAAGTGCTTCAGAATTAATGGGAAGTTGCTGGAATGAGTGAGAAAAAAACGATTGATGTTTTGCTTCAGGAAAAGAGGATCTTTTATCCTCCGAAGGAGATCGTGGAAAACAGCAACGTTAAGAAGTGGATGGATAAGCATGGAATCAAAACTTACGAGGAGCTTCTTGAACGCGCCAAGGACATCGAGTGGTTCTGGGGTGAAGTTGCAAAAGAAGTTGTGGAATGGTATGAGCCGCCGCAGAAAGTGTTGGAGTGGAACGAGCCTTTCGCGAAATGGTTCGTAGGCGCCAAATACAACATCGTGCACGACGCTTTGGACAAGCATATGAAGACTTGGAGAAGAAACAAGGTTGCATATATCTTCGAAGGAGAGCCGGGTGACGTCAGAAAGCTGACCTATTTCGACTTGTACAAAGAAGTGAACAAGCTCGCAAACGCGCTTAAAAGCCTAGGCGTACAAAAAGGCGACCGGGTAGGCATATACTTGCCCATGATTCCTGAACTGCCGATAAGCATGCTTGCATGCGCGAAAATCGGCGCGGTACACAGCGTAGTCTTTTCCGGATTCAGCACAGGTGGACTGAGAACAAGGCTCGCGGACTGCGAAGCAAAGGTGCTGATAACATGCGACGGATTCTATCGGAGGGGAAAAACCATTGCGTTAAAGGAGCAAGCTGACGAAGCCTTAGAAGGAGTACCCTCGGTTAAAAACGTTATAGTGTACAAGCGGACGGGTTTCCCTGTTCCATGGAAAGAGGGAAGGGACCTATGGTGGCACGAGTTCGTTGACAAGCAATCAGCGAAGTGTGAAACCGAGAAGCTTGATGCTAACGATTTGCTGTACATACTTTACACTTCGGGTACCACGGGTACGCCTAAGGGGGTTATGCATGCCCACGGCGGATACGCTGTTGGCACGGCGCTTACGGTTAAATGGGTTTTCGACATAAAAGACGAGGACGTATGGTGGTGCTCTGCGGATATAGGCTGGGTAACCGGGCACAGCTACATAGTCTATGCGCCGCTCATCTTGGGAGCAACCTCCATCATATACGAAGGCGCACCGGACTATCCGCAGCCGGACAGATGGTGGGAAATAATAGAGAAATACGGCGTAACAATCTTTTATACGGCGCCAACAGCCATCCGAATGCACATGAGGTACGGCGAGGAATGGGTGAAGAAGCACGATTTGAGCTCTTTAAGGCTTTTAGGCTCCGTCGGCGAAGCCATAAACCCCGAAGCTTGGATATGGTACTACAAGTACATAGGCGGCGAAAGATGCCCAATAATGGACACGTGGTGGCAGACCGAAACAGGCTCCTTCGTAATTGCGCCGTTGCCTATAACCCCGCTGAAACCGGGCTCGGCGACAAAGCCGCTCCCAGGATTCTCGGCGGAAATCTATGATGAAGAAGGAAACGTAGCGAAAGAGGGTGGCGGCGACCTCTTTCTGCTAACTCCTTGGCCGGCTATGCTTCGAGGACTCTTCAAGAACCCGGAAAGATACAAGCTGGTCTACTGGAGCAAGCTTCCGCACAAGTATTACACCGGAGACAAAGCCCGAAAAGACAAGGACGGATACTTCTGGATTCAAGGCAGAGCAGACGACATCTTGAAGGTGGCTGGACACCGTATAGGAAACTATGAAATCGAGTCAGCGTTGGTAAGCCATCCCAAAGTAGCCGAAGCCGTGGTAATTGGTAAGCCTCATGAAATAAAAGGCGAAGCCATAGTAGCATTCGTCGTCCTCAAAGAAGGAGTCCAGCCAAGCGAAGAACTTCGAAAAGAGCTCAGAGAACACGTTGCAGCAGAAATGGGTAA
>QMXC01000094.1 GCA_003661945.1 Candidatus Bathyarchaeota archaeon
CTAAAAAGCGCATTCTCGTACGCAAGGATGGCTTTGAAACCGAGCTCGTGCGACCTAGAAGTGACCACTTGTGGCTGGCGCTAGGAAAACATGCTTGAGCCATTACGCTCCGATTTTTTGCACTAGTCCCCTGTAAACTACGTAGGCTGTGTAGAATCCGTAGGCGAGAATCATCTCCGGAATCTTACGGAGCGAGCCGAACCTAAAAGCGTCAGCGATTATTTCTATGCTTCCCCTCAAGGTCCAGACGTTTTCAGGTCTGTGATGAATGCAGTACGGGTCGTAGCATGCCACAACTTTGTAGCCTTTCTTTTCTATCCACTCTTTTATGTAGGCGTCTTCAAACACGTGTAGGTCGGCTGGCAAGGTTATGTCCTCAACGGCTTCGCGGCGCACAAGAAGGTCATGGGTTCCCCCGCGGATGTCGAAGATTTTCCTCGTAATCCACAAGAAGAGCTTAAGCGTTTTTGGATGCTTCATGCCAGCCCAAAGCTCAATACCCCAAACCGCACCTACATCCTTCTGCATGAATTTTTCAGCCTTGGCAAACCACCCGTCGCAGAGAACTACATCGCTGTCCACAAACATGAACCACTCGGTCTCTACGCTGCGTATTCCTTTCATCCGTGCGCTTCCACGGGTTCCTTGATCCGTCAAAACAACAACATTACCGTGCTTTCGTTGAAACTCCTCGACTATCTTTAGGGTGCCATCCGTGGAGCCTCCGTCAACCACAATTAAACGGTTTACTGGAACGTTTCGGTAGACCGAAGCTAGGCTCTCCCGTAGTTTTCTCTCACTGTTCTTCGTAAGCACCACGACGTCGATGGGTCGCTGTTTCAAAACACCACTCGCTCCCCGCTAGTACTAAAACTTGATTAACAGAAAGGTTAAAAGGTTTTCAGTTGCTTTCAGAAAGAATTATAAACGTTGAAGCTGGTTACCATTGATTTGTTAACTCTGAGGCTTGCTGAATGAGGGTGACTTCGCAAAAAGCTTTAAGCGTTCTGTCTAACGCCTTCATGTTTAGGAAACCTCATCATGTTCAATGGCTGATAACTCGGAAATGTAATTACCGTTGCAGAGGATGCAGCGTCTGGCGCGACCAGCAGGAAGATGCGTTGTCCGCGGCGGATATAAAACGTGGACTGGACGTTTTGAGACAGTTAGGCACCATAGAAATCGTGCTTTCGGGCGGAAACCCCCTTTTAAGAGACGACATAGACGAGATTTTAGATTATGCCTCGCGTTTTTTCATAACCACCATATACGATAACGGAAGCACTGCCTACAAGAAAGTAGACATTCTCCATAAGGCGGATTTCGTAGCAATATCTCTCGACAGCTTAAACCCCGAAGTGCACGATTACATCAAAGGAGTGAAAGGCGCATGGAAACAAGCAATGAAATCCATCGAAACCCTCAGCGAGAACGGGGTAAACGTGGCGGTAAGCCCAACCATTTCCCAGCTTAACATCCACGAAATCCAGAAAATAACGGAATATTTCACTGAAAGAGGAATACCCGTATGGTATTGCCTCTACTCCTACGATATTACGGACACTGAGAAATCAGCATTCAGCATAGGACGAAAAAAGGACGAATTCGAAATTCAGAATAAGACGGATATGGCTAAACTCTGCGACAAACTCATCCAAATGCGAAAACAGAGAAAAGGCATCCTTGTCACCATGCGGGTTCTCAAAGCGTTGAGAGAGTATTTCTCAAACGGAAAACGTTCATGGCGATGCGCGGCTCTACGGAACTTTTTCGTAATAAACCACAAAGGAGAAGTGTCGGGGTGCCACCTCTTTAATCCCGTATGCTCAATTTTCGAACTGCCCAAAAAATGGAACAGCTCGGAACTCGAAATGCTAAGAAGGAAATATGCGCAATGCACGAAATGCACTTACCTCTGCTACATCTTTTACTCGCTTCATGGAAACATTACGGAAAACCTCGAACTGACAAAAGACCAGATAGGAAACGCAAAATGGCTTTTACTACAGAACAGATTTCACGGCTCCAAGCTAGGCAGAAAAACCAGTAAGCCCTCCGCAGGCAACGGTGCTTCCGAATAGGCTTGAACTCCAAAGCTCTGCTCCATGTCACGGAGACTTCTTCCAAGAGCAGCGCCAAGCAACCCTTCTATGGATGCACCCTCGATTCTTCTCGGCCCCGCGTCTCTTGGTTTTTTCAGCTCCATTAGGCTGGGCAGTAAAAATAGGAGGATGAAAGTGAAAACCGTTAGGGCTAAAGTCAGCAGAAATGTCTGATTCGGATTCAGACTTGTTCCCCCAACGATTATCCTTTTATCTTCAATTTTGGATATAACTATTTCCATTACCAGAATGAGTCGTTTTCGCCCAATTTACCCTACGTTTTCGGAAAATTTTTGTAAGAAGCAAATCCGCGAAGGCCTTGGTGCATATCAGAATATTATAAAGGAAAGTGAAGAGGAACATGGGAACGAGCCAGTAGGCTCTTGTCCGCTTGTCCAAGTAGGCGCCGATTCCAACCTCGAAGAACGGGGCGAAATTTCCCACAGCACTGTAGACGGAAATAGCTATTATGGCGAAGGAAACACCAACTACACCTTCAAATGAAGAGAAGTATAGAAAGCCGCTGAGAAGCCAAGAAGCCAAAACTATGATTGGAACGAAGTATACGCAGAGAAGCAAAAAGCCGTCTACCTTTTCCTTTGCAGCCAGTTTGTCGCTTTTCAGAAGTTTACCTAAATATCTGAAAGCCGTCTGCATATGCCCGTAGGCCCACCGGTAGCGTTGACGCCAGTAAGCCCCCCAGGTCTCCACGGCTTCCTCGTAGCATTCAGCGTCGTCTACATACCTAATTTTATAACCTTCTAGGTAAAGCCTAAACGTTAATTCCGTATCCTCGGCGAGCATCTCCTCGTCCCAACCGCCTAACGCTTCGAGAACCTTTCGTCTAAAACCGCCAACTGTTCCGCCGAACTGTGGGATAAGCCCCAGCTTTTCCCGTGCATACTGGTCAACCCGGTAGCCGCCTATTCTTTCCAGAGCCACCATTCGCGTAACAAGGTTTTTAGGCTCGTTTAGCACCGTAACTCTTCCTTGAACCGCGCCTATCTTTGGGTTGGAAAAAGGCTCAACGAGCTTGTGCAATATGTCTTTAGGCGGGTAATAGTCAGCGTCAAAACAGAAAACGAACTCGCCGCTGGAAGCCTTTAGCCCCGCGTTTAGAGCCGAAGCCTTCCCTTTCCTACCCTCACGGGGGCTTCGCTGCCCAGCCTTCACATTCCCATATTCTGCGGCGAACTCATCCGCTATCGTTCCGGTTCCATCGGTAGAGCCGTCATCGATGACTACGACCTCGAGCTTGTCCTTCGGATAGTCGAGCCGGGTTACCGCATGAAGCAGACGCGGCAGAACGTTTTCCTCATTTAACGCTGGAATAAGAATAGACACCGTAGGTTGATAAGAAAACGTTGGGTTCGACTTCCTCTTTTTTAAAGAGTATAAGGCGGCAACCGTGAAAACGCAGTGCCGCGCAGTATAGGCTAAAAGGAAACACGCGGTTAGAACCAAAATTATCTGCAGCGCGAGAAAAACCATTTGTTGCTACGCCTTCCTCCAGCCGGCTAACGCGGACAAACTCACGCACCATACGGAAACTATCCATAAGGAATTCAATAAGGGATAGGCAATTACGTAAAAGGCTTTAAACCACATGTCAGAGCAAAGAGCAAAGTTCTGACAGAACACGCTAAAAACAAAGTTCCAGCCAAAGCCTACAAAATTACCCAACAAAAGCAAGCAGAGTTTACGCGTCAATCTCCCCTGAATAGGAAAAAGCGTAAAAACAAAAATGAAATTGAAAACCACCATCTGAGCTAGGACGGAAAGCTCAACGAATCTAAAGGAAGTAAAGTAGACATAAAGGAGGAAAGACGCCGTGAAAACCCCGAAAAACATGTGAGGATAATTCGGCGTCCTACCCCTCTCCGCGAATCTTTTCATAAATTCCTCTCCTACAGTTCTATAACAAAGCATATAGAGTTCTGTTCTAGAAGTTTTTAAGATTTTTCGGATTCGAAGTAGGAATTGGAAGAAAACTATCCTAGCTTGTAGCCTATTTTCCGAAGGAACTCCTTACGCTTCGCGATGTCCTCTTCCTTCTCAATTCCCTTGCTCCTGAAACCATCCACGACGCCTAGAATTCCACGTCCCTGCTCAGTCTCTACGACTATAACTTGCAGAGGATTCGCAGTTGCGGCGTGAACCACGCAAACCTCGGGCACGTGCTTGATTCTTTCCAGCACGTTGATGGGAAAGGCGTTTCGCAGAAAAATTATGAAAGAATGTCCACAAGCAAGTTCATAAGCTGTCTCAGCCGCAAGCCGCCTGAGCTCCTCATCGTTTCCCTCGTGGCGAACAAGGCATGGACCGGAGCTTTCACAGAAGCCGATGCCGAACTTTATGTCTGGGACACAGTTCACCAAGGCCTCGTAAAGGTCTTCAACAGTCTTAATAAAATGCGCCGTGCCCACAATAACGTTGCAGCCTTCCGGAACCCGAACACTAACAACCTTCAACTCCAAGGCCAGCATACCACCTTTAAACATGAGCCCCTAAACACTGGTTTATAGAAGTTTACATAAAAATATGTTGCCGATTAACAACGAGAAAGCGCTCTAAACTAGAGAGGCACCATCTTTGGAACCTTGTTGCTACCATTCGACTCTTTCGCCGAAATGCCTCAGAAGTATACCTGCGTCCCGTATGTCAACAAAGCCGTCTCCGTTCAAGTCTGCATCCGGATTCCAGTTAGTCGAATTAGGATAAGAGCCAAACGCGCGTGCAAGTATACCTAGGTCTCTCATATCCACAACCCAGTTTCTGTCCAAATCTCCTACGGGAAAACAGCAATAAGAATTAGGCACCAACGCCATGAGCACCGCTGCCAACAGGATTAAGGAAGCCAAGCCGACAGTTTTCGCTCTCATATGTTCGACCTCTAACACAAAGTGGGAGAAATAATAGTTTAAAGGATGTTCCTACCAGAACATATTACAAGCCAAAGAATATTTTAGCAGACCGCCTCCTCATCATGCCCTAATTTGAATTTTAGGTCGAAACATATGGGGCAGTATCTGTTGCCTGCGGCATCTATTTTCGCGCAATTGTCGCATATAATTTTTCCACATTCTTGGCAGAGTTTATCTCCAGTGGTTATTTTTCCGCAAAGTTCGCAGGGTTGCTCCACGATTTCTATGGTGATCGTCGCTTTGGCTTTGTGTTCGTGGTTGATTCCGATGGCCTTTGCCAGGTCCGCCAAGTTAAATTCC
>QMXC01000095.1 GCA_003661945.1 Candidatus Bathyarchaeota archaeon
AGTTCGAAACTTCCACCTCAAGTTCAGGAGAGGCTTTTAAGGCTTCAGCAGCTACAGCAGACGCTTCAGTCGGTTCTCGGACAGAAACAACAAATAGAAATCGCACTCATGGAAGTTGAACAGGCTCTGGGCGAACTTGAAAAAATGGCGGAAGACACCGTTATCTACAAGTCCATAGGCTCGCTCCTAGTGAAAACAGGCAAAGCCAAAATAATAGCTGAGCTGAACGAGAGAAAGGAACTGCTAAACATGCGGGTTAAAGTGCTGTCGAAACAAGAAGAAAGACTGAGAGGACAAATAAAGGATTTACAGACAAAAATCCAGCAAGACCTCCAGCCAGTTTCCCCATAAGTGGTGAACATGGAAATTTCAGAGCTAACCGAAGAACAAGTGCAAGCGCTATGCGAAACTGCGGAGAACGCCGCCCGAGAATACGTCCTATCCAAGGTTCCTTCAAAAAAGATTTCCGAGCTCAACATAACTGTGGAAGCTGAAGGGAAAATTCCATTAACATTGAACGTAGAAGTTGAGGTCAGCCTATCGCCTTTGATGAAAGATTTCGACGTTCAACAGCTAGTTGATGAAGCCGTGAAAGAAGCATTTGCCTCAGCAGAAAGATACATGAGGGAAATCGGTGCAAATCCGTGAAATAATTAGGGTGATAGAAGAGAAAAATGCTGAAACAATCCTTTTGCTATGCCATCATAACGCTGACCCCGATGCAATATGCGCAGCCTTTGCATTTGCACGTCTTCTAAAACAAGTGAAGCCCCACGTCAGAGTGGAAATAGCCGCTGCTCAAGGAGTAAGTCAGCTTTCGAAGCATATACTGAAACACATACCCATAACGCTTGTAGAGGAGCCGAACTTCGAAAAAGCAGACATTTTAGTATTGCTAGACACGAATACTATTCAGCAGCTGGATGATTGGGCTGAAAAAGTTAAGTCTTCAAAAGCCCCGCTAATAGTAATTGACCATCATGCAAGCCATCCGGAAACAGAGAAAATCGCTACGCTGTGCATAGCCGACGAAGCTGCCTCGTCGACATGCGAGATTGTTTACCGGTTCTTCAAAGAGCTAAACGTCGAGTTAGGAAAAGACGAAGCAAAAGCGCTTTTCCTAGGAATAGCCTTCGACACGAGACATTTTGTAATAGCCAGCTCATCCACGTTTAAAGCGGTGGCGGAGCTCGTTGACCACGGAGTAAACGCTGAAGAAGCCCTTTCCATTCTTTCTTTGCCTATGGAAACCGCGGAACGCGTTGCCAGACTGAAAGCTTCGAGGAGAATGAAGATAATCAAGGCTAACGAGTGGATAATCGCGCTTTCCCACGTAAGCGCCTATCAAGCCTCAGCAGCTAGAGCACTCATCAACCTAGGAGCACACGTTGCAGTTGTAGCTGGAGAAAAGGGAGACACGCTTCGAATCAGCTTGAGAGCCGTTAAGGAATTCTATGAAAAAACGGGAATCCACTTGGGCAGAGACGTGGCGAAGCCTTTAGGCGAATACTTTCACGGGATGGGCGGGGGACACGCCGTAGCAGCGGGCGTAAACGGCATAGGCGACGTGGAAACTGCGCTGAAGAGATGCTGGAGAATTCTGCGGGAAAAATTAAAATTCACTCATAATTAAGTAGCTACCCTTAAATGGAAAAGCAAATATTCAAGACTGATAGAAAGATGCCCATAATAGAAGCAGATAACCTCACATACACTTATCCGGGAGCAGAAAAGCCTTCTATCAGAGAGGTTTCGCTGAAAATAGAGAAAGGTGAATTCGTTCTCTTAACGGGTCCAAGTGGTTGTGGAAAAACAACCCTATGCCGATGCTTCAACGGGTTGATTCCCCATTTTTATGAAGGAAAACTCAGGGGAGAAATACGTGTCGCTGGAATGAACGTGGCGGAACACGCCATTTACGAGCTCGCTAAACACGTGGGACTCGTGTTTCAGAACCCTGAAAACCAGCTTTTCGCCTTATCTGTAGAGAAAGACGTGGCTTTCGGGCTGGAAAATCTCGGGGTTCCACGGGAGGAGATTCGGAAACGGGTTGACTGGGCGCTCAAAGTAACGGACATTTACGAGTTACGGGAGAGACCGCCCTACGAACTTTCAGGGGGACAACAGCAACGAGTCGCCATCGCGGCAGTGCTAGCCATGCAGCCCGAAGTCATAGTTCTCGACGAGCCAACATCCTTCCTGGACCCGTTGGGCGCGAAAAAAATTTTTGAGGACATTTATAGGCTCAACAGAAAGCTGGGCATAACCATAGTTCTGGTTGAACACCGGTTGGATTTGACGGCGAAGTATGCTAACCGCATTATTATAATGGATGAAGGAAAAATTGTATTAGACGGCGAACCGCGGAAAATTCTCGTTTCCGAGGAAGTCCACTTGATGGGGATAGGAATCCCAAAGGTGATTAGGCTCTACCAGTTTCTGAAACAGAGAGGAAAAGACCTCGGAGAGCCACCGCTCTCATCGGAAGAGATAGCGAAAAAACTTCGTGAGAGGCTGGGAAGATGATAGAAGCCTACGACTTGCATTTTGTTTATCCCAACGGCGTGGAAGCCTTGAAAGGCGTTTCGCTGAAAATCCGTAACGGCGAATTCGTCGCCATCATGGGGCAGAACGGCGCGGGAAAAACAACGCTCGTAAAGCATTTTAACGGACTGCTCAAGCCAACCCAAGGCAAGGTGTTAATCGACGGAGTAGACACGCGGGAAGTAAGCGTAGCAAAGCTCGCCCGAAAGGTCGGATTCGTCTTCCAAAACCCAGACCACCAGCTTTTCTGCGAAACAGTAGAAGAAGAAATTAGTTTTGCGTTGAAGAATTTCGGGTTCAAGGAAAACGTTATAAAAAGGCGGGTAACGTGGGCGCTTAACCTTTTGGGGTTGACGCGGTACCGTAAAACTTCGCCGTTCATGCTCAGCGGTGGAGAAAGAAAACGGGTGGCTCTAGCCTCGGTTTTAGCTTGGAACCCGAAAATCCTCATCCTAGACGAGCCTACAATAGGGCAAGACTACGCCCAGAAAGAGAAGCTCCGCCAGTTCATCCTCCAAATGAAAGCTCAAAAGAAAACCGGCATAATAGTAACTCACGACGTGGAATTCGTAGCCGAATGCAACCCCCGCGTAGTACTGATGAGCAACGGAAAGATAGTGGCAGACGGCGAGGCACGGAAAATTCTTACAAGCCCAGAAATACTGGAAAAAGCCTCGATTATTCCACCCGAGGTCTCAAGAATCTTTTTGGAGCTTTCCAACATAGGCTTTCCAACAAACGTGATTGACATCTACGAAGCTGGAGAAATAATTCTCGATTTCTGGGAGGGAAAAAGGCGTGAGCATGTTTGAAGGATTAAAGTTCCGGAAAATTTCTTCACCCATCCACAGCTTAGACCCGAGGGTTAAGTTCTTCTACGTAATCGCCATGTTCGCCGCAGCGGTCATGTACATGGAAATCATACCCCTAATCGCGCTTTTCCTAATTCAGATACCCCTCATCATAGCGGCAAAAGTGACGAGGCAGTGGATAAAATCCATGCGGGGAGCCACCTATCTGGCAGCGATAATCTTCTTCACAAACCTCTTGTTTTCCTATTTTTATCCCACAGGAGAGTCATTCTCGTACATCGTTGAACATGCTACGGCTATGACTTTACGTTTCGTGGTTTTAGTGGAATCCTTTTCCGTGTTCTTTCTAACAACCTCACCTGACCATTTAGGACTAGCATTAGAAAATTCTCACGTGCCCTACGAGTTCTGCTTCGCGTTCACAACGGCGGTTCGGTTTGTTCCAGTCCTAGCCGAGGAAGCGCAGACGATTATGGACGCCCAGAAAGCCAGAGGGCTCGAACTTGAGAAAGGGAATTTTCTGAAGCGTGTTAAGAATTACATTCCCATTTTGATTCCGCTTATCGTAAATGCTATTCGCCGAAGTTTAGAACTCGCAGAAGCCATGGAGTCACGAGCTTGGGGCGCCACTAAAAACCGGACAAACCTCTACGAGCTAAAACTTCATAGAGGCGACTACGTACTGACTGCGCTGACCGTCTTATTGATAGTCTTAGCGGTCTACGTACGGCTTTACATACCGATTCCAGCCGTATCCGAAATACTCGGATAAAACCAGCGAGACAGCTTCTCCTCTTGAAGGACAGCTTCGGCTTCGAAAACGCCTAAAGCCTTAATTAACCGAGGAGTATTTTTCAAAATTCCAAACCTTTAGCCAGTTATTTCGGGTCTTGGAAGGTGAAGAAACATCGGAGGATTAAGGAGGATTAAAGAGAAAACTTCGTTTTTTACCGGTAACCTCCTTATTTTGACGTTGAGCTGGATGGTTTGGTTTCCAGCCCAGCGTATGGCTAACACCTATTATCAGGTTTACGCAGCTGAACTCGGCGCTACGGCAGCCATTCTTGGGATGATAAGCGCCATTTCAACCATTGTGATTTCGCTTTCCCGTATTCCCGGCGGATACATAGCTGACCGTTATGGAAGAAAAAAGATAGTTGTGACCATGACTTTTGTTATAGCTTTAACCTATTTGATTTATGCCTTTGCGCCGAGTTGGGAATGGATTCTCGTAGGCGCCGTGATAGCCAACTTTTCGCTTATATATCAGCCAGCTCTGCTGGCCATAAGAGCGGATAGTGTTCCGCCGGAAAAAAGAGGGGTATCCTTCGCTTTCATGGGTTTCCTGTCGAATTTGGTTTGTCTTCCAGCGCCGTTGATAGCCGCCTATCTCGTAGCTACTTACGGATTGATAGAGGGGATGCGCATAGTTTACTTAACTGTCACGATACTTGGAATAACCGCCGCGGTTATTCGGATGTTTCTGAAGGAAACTCTCGCGAAGGAGAGAAGAGAAAGCTATGAAACGGTTCGGAAAATAGGCAGCGACTTCAAAAGAGAATACGTAAATGCCTTGAAGTTTATATTTAAAAAGCTGCCAGGACTGGCAATTTTCTACATGCTTTTCAACTTTGCCTTCATGGGAATCCTCCCGTTCCTCGCGTATTACGCAATCTACTTTTTAGGGTTAAGCAACGAAACGTGGGGATACATCTATTTTCTGTCACAAATCGTTTACCTGTTGGTGCTTTTGCCCGTAGGGTTTTTCATAGACAAGATAGGTAGGAGAAAAATGCTTATGACGATTGTGGGGTTAACGGTTTTCGGAGCCTTGGTTTATGGTTTGGCGCCTAGAGCGAGCGGCGACACGGTTTTGTACGTCTTCGCGGGGCTTTCGATGATTATGGTTTCGAACGTTGCTTTTTTCACTTCAGCGTCTGCGCTTGAAGCAGA
>QMXC01000096.1 GCA_003661945.1 Candidatus Bathyarchaeota archaeon
CAGCCGTTTCCAGGCCCAGGGCTAGCTGTGCGCGTAGTTGGGGAAATTCGAGAGGACAAGCTTGAAACGTTGAGGAAAGCCACAGCTATCGCTGAGGGGAAGCTTGCAGAAGTTAAGCCTAGCCAGTATTTCGCTGTCATAATGGACAATGAAGAGGTTACAGCGCATACGCGGCGTACACATATTCAAGAAGGGACAGCGAGGTTTCTTAACGTTCCGTCTAGACACGTGCATGTTAAGGTTTTTATGGACAAGGCAACTGGCGTGAAGGGTGGGGCTAGGCGTTACGGCGAGGTTATGGGGCTGAGGGTGCAGACGGTTGACGGGAAGGTTCATCAGCCGCCTATTCGAAGCCTTATGGCGCTTCAGACCAAGCTTTTAACGGATAATCCCTCATTTACGCGGGTGTGGTATGCTGTTCGTTATGTGCCGGCGGATAAGCCTTACGTGATAGGTATGAGGGCTGTTCAAACAGAAGATTTCCTAGAAGCAAGGGTTTCCCAGGTTCCGTGGAACATCTTAAATGAGGCTGCGGAAGAAATACTGCGGCAGTGCGGCAACGTGTCAGAAGTTTACTACGATGTTACGCCTAAGCCTCCGGCGACGATTGAGATGGAATAGCAAACGGAAAAGTATAAGAAAAGGTTAAGGCTTTCAATGTGCTGCATGGCTTATGTTTCGTGTTAGAGTTCAGAAGATCGAGTCTATTCGAGACCCGGAAGGAAATCTTGGTAAAAGAATTGAGCTTGTAGAAGAACGGGTGATTCCAAGGCTGCCCGTTAAGCCCGAAAGCGAAGAAGCCCGAATGGTTCAGGGAGTGCTTCAGGCGCTTCAGAAACAGCTTCCGGTGTTTACGCCGAGAGCACAGCTAACGCTCCCAAAAATCATACTGTTTCTAACCGAATCAGAATATGAAAGCCTAGGAATAGACTTCGACGTGAACCAGGTCTACGAAGTTGAGCTTACAGAGCAAAGCATAAAATTCAGGAAAGTTTCATGACCTCACGCCGTATCTTCTTCAAACCCGGATATCTCGGATGGAAGGATAGAACGAAAATCATGTTCCTCAAGGCTTTATAGACTGTTTCCTCGTTCAAAACCTCGTCTTTTGCCGAGTAAAGCGGAATTTCGTCGTCATTTCCATTTTTGTAGTAAACATGGATGGTTGACGAACGGCTTCTGAAGCGAATTATCTCCAAGTCCAAGCCTAAAGATTCAGCGATTTTCCTTGCGGCAGACCCTACGATTCTCAGACGTGTTCGATAAGAGCGAACGCTGGACGTGTAGATAAGCAGTTTCCCATTATAATTCGAAAGCATTTAGGTCCCCGTTGCACAGTTGTTTCGGCTGACGTTTTTAAGCTACACGGCGCATCGAACATTCGCGGCGTAGAGGGGGAACCGAAAGTGAAAGCGAAAAGTATTTCTGTAAACCCTTTTTCAAAGCTTGAAACGTGAGCCTAGATGAAGGCACGCGCCCACGTTTTCGTTTCCGGACGAGTTCAAGGAGTATTTTTCAGATACGAAACTAGGCGTCTCGCTAGAAGGCTAAACGTGAATGGATGGGTTCGCAACCTACCCGATGGAAGGGTGGAAGCCTTGTTCGAAGGAGAAAAAGACCGCGTGTTGGAGCTCATCGAGTTTTGCAAACGTGGACCGCCCGGAGCCCGCGTCAAACACATCGAGGTTCGCTGGGAAGAGCCCACCGGCGAATTTAAAGACTTTCAAATACGCTATTAGCAACGGAAAGAGGAGAAATGCCTTTTCCAAGTTGAAGAGGCTCTCGGAAAACAGACGATGATAGCGCCGAAAACAGAGAAAAGCCTTCGGACCTCGTGGTTTCGGGAATAGACGATTTATGCTATAAAATAGGTTTCCGAAGCGGTTCAGAGTTTTTTGGGCACCCTAAAATGTGACTCTTTCCCCGCGCTTTTGTATTCGCCTCCGGCACCGCGGATGATGGAAGCAATTTTCGCGAAGTTTTCCGATCCTAGAAACTGTCGCGGCTTTATCATTATGAAGTCTCCTTTGTCCTCGAAGGTTAGCAGAGATTCAAGTTCTTCGGGAAACATCATTTTTATGTCGTCAACTGTTCGTAACTGTTCAGCGGCGGCAGGAGTGGGGACGGGAGGCGTTGGAGTCGGGGTTTCTGGTGGAGGAGATGGTGGCGCTGTTGGAGCAGCTACGGTTTTTAGGGATTTCGAAACGTCTTCTAGGTCTTCTACTAGCCGTTTAAGTATTATGAGCAGCTCATCTACTCGTTTACAGAGCTCCTCGATGCTTGGGGTTTCTAAGCTCAACGACTGAACCTCCACAGATATATAGCCTTTTCACCCTATTTTGTTTATCCCTCTAGCCGAGGCAAAACATAATTATGGGGGCACAGCCCGAAATTTTCACCGTGAAAAGAGGGTTGATGCGTTTAGAGAGGTTTAGAAGTGCTGGAAATCGACGGTAGCCAGAAAAGCGGAAGCGGCACTATTCTGCGCTTATCCGTAGCGTTGGCAAGTATTTTGAAAGAGCCGTTGCACATCTACAATATCCGTCAGAAACGTCCACAGCCGGGGCTTCGTCCACAGCATTTGGAAGCTGTGTTAACTGCAGCGAAGATATGCGGCGCTGAAGTGAAAGGTGCGGAGGTAGGTTCAAGGGAAATATGGTATACGCCGGGCGAGATTTCTGGTGGAGAAATACGCGCTGAGATAGGCACGGCTGGAAGCATTCCTATGCTGATTATGACTGTTTTACCTATTTGCGTTTTTGCTAAGCGGAGGGTTCGCTTACGCATAGTCAGAGGGGGAACTGATGTTCGAAACTCGCCGACTATAAACTATATGCACCACGTGTTTCTACCCGCACTGCGAGAAATGGGAGTGGATGCTTCAATCACGGTGCATAAGTATGGATATTACCCGAAAGGAATGGGAGAAGTAACGCTGGAAGTTGAGCCGTCAACGAGTTTAAAGCCCTTGAAACTCGAGGAGTGCGGAGAAATAAAAATCGTGAAAGGAGTTTCGGTGTGCACTTTCCTGGCTGACAGAAAAGTCGCGGAAAGACAAGCAAAGGCTGCTGACGCGTTCTTAGCAGCGCAAGGCTACAAAACGCAGATAAAAATCGTGAACGACCGTTCTAACCCGTTTCAGAAAGGCAGCTCCATCGTGCTGTGGGCAGAAACCACTAAAAAAGCGTTTTTAGGCGCAGACGCGATAGGTGAACTTCGAAAAACAAGCGAGAAGGTAGGCAGAGAAGCAGCAGAAAAACTATACGACGAATTAGCCGCTAAACCTACGGTAGACACGCACTTGGCAGACATGCTCATTCCATACATAGCCCTAGCAAAGGGAAATTCAGCCTATACCACGCGGAAGATAACAGAACACTTGGAAACCAACATATGGCTCGCTGAGAAAATACTTAACACGGAAATTCGCGTGACAAAAACCCGTAGCCTATATCGAGTGGAGAAAACTGCGTGAAAGCCTTTAGAGAGTTGACACGCTTTGAAGGCAAAGGTTAGAGGCATATATTCCACCGCGTTAACGAAGCTTCTTCTCGAAAACGGCTTCCAAGTTGTGCAGCCTTCCCCCGTGATAGAGAAAAGATTCCACTTGAAAAGCGTCTTTGAACCTCCCGACATAGACATAAGCGACCGCTACGACCTTCAAGGAGTCCACGCCATGGGCACCCGCGAAGCAGTAGACCGTTTTATCCAACTGCTTCAGTCCAATCTGAAAGACGTGATAACCCGGAGATGGAGCGTCAGCGTCGACGGCATCTACAAAGGAAAAATCGTGGAAAAAAGTTCAAACGCGGCGTTAGTGGACATAGGAACAGCCGTAGGAAAGCTTCCGGAAACACTTCCGAACCAAAACGAGGTGATAGTTCAAGTTGAAAGACGCAGAATAGGCGCTAAAAATCCGTTACTAACAACGAAAATCAAGATTCCGGGAAAATACGCCATATTGATCCCGGAACAGAAAATCGGAGTTAGCCTAAAAATAAGAAATTTACAAGAAAGAGCGCGGTTGTACGCTCTGGGAAGAGTGATAAAACCTGAGGGATGGGGAATAATATGGCGCGAAACCGCAGCGAACCAGCCTCAAGAAAAGCTTGAGGCAGAAATCTTGGAGCTTGTGGGAAAAGCTAAACAAGTGGTCTCGCTAAACGAGACGGCAGAGGCGCCGTCGCTACTTATGGAAGGCTTATACTGCCTCGACGTGGAATTTCCAGCTTCATCTAAAGCAGAACTTGACAAGCTTCGAAGCACAGTAACGCCTACGCTGATGGGACATCACCACTACAAGGCCTGCAGCGGAAGAATCTCAGCGCTTTTAGAAATGGCTGAAAAACTGTTGGAAAACGGAAAAGCCCTCGAAGAAGTTGAAGAAGAGTTCAGGGCAGCTGTAAAACGGGAATATCCAGACCACGAGGACAGCGTACAAGTTCAACACGTAAAGCTTAGCGGACGCGTGTTCCTTCTAGGAGAAGCAACCATACGGGAGCTCAGCGGTTCGCGTCTCCATTTCCAGCGGACACTAAAGAGAGATGGAATATACGACGGGCTTCGTGTGCCGAAAAAAGCAGGCGACAAGGCAGTAACAGAGGCGGAAATAGGCTCATGGACGCTTAAAACTCGCTACTATTCGCCTGAAGGCAAATACAAAGGCACATACATAAACATAAACACGCCGATAGAGCTATACCCAAACGCTATTCGATACGTAGACCTCGAAGTCGACATATGCCTATGGCCAGACAACACCTACAAGATTTTAGACATGGAGAAACTTGAAAGCGCATTAAACAAGGGGTGGATAAGCCGGGCGTTGTATGAAGCTGTGAAGCAGAAAGTTGAAGAAATCGTTCAGCAGCTCAACGGGCAAGGGTTCCATCTGAAGGAGTAAAGATTATAAGCAACGCTTCGCGTGTCTCAATTCTTATGGGGGACTACCTATGAGTTTGTGGAAATTGCGGCTGTCCATGATAGGAACGTTAGCCGCGATTATTGGGCTTTCAACGCTTTTCTTCACAGTTATACTTACGCTCATAGGAACCCTCGACCTCGTGCTGATAGGCATACTAGTCGTCACATTCAACATTTTGCAGTGGCTTATCGCACCATACATAATAGACGCGCTATACCATGTTAGAGAGATAAAGAGAAGCGACGACCCGAAACTCTACGGTATGGTTGAGAGATTAAGCGCGAGAAGCAAGATTAAGATGCCGAAAGTTATGTTGGCTCGCATCCCAATACCCAACGCTTTTGCGTACGGTTCGCCCATAGCTGGAA
>QMXC01000097.1 GCA_003661945.1 Candidatus Bathyarchaeota archaeon
ATGCTCTGGAACAACCTAAGATACGGAAAATTATTCTACAAAGAAAACGTGAAGGATGGAAACTCCCCGATGTCTGAATAGTATCCTCGAAATTAGAATCGAAAGTTTAAAAAATTTAAAATGTTTAAACAACTACTAAAACAAATTGGCAGAGGTTTTGAAATGTCTGAGATAACCGTCACACCAAAAAGATTCTTTGGATACACGCTTATTGTAATAGGTTTAATACTCATTCTTCACGCAATTTTCCAGGCAATTGTAACGTTCGGAACAATAATGGAATTCATACGTGCACTCATGCCTAACCCAACATTAGCTCAATGGATGGAACAATACGAAGCTTATGGAATGCCCGGATTTGTCGAAACAATAGGATGGGCACTCATGCTATTCATAGAAATGATAGGTGGATCCTTCATCGCAAACATAGGAACAAAATTCGCCTTACAAAAGGAGACCGAGGAAACAAAAACCTGAAAAATCAAGTATATACGATGATATACTTTGAAGAAAATGACAACGATACGAATTGACCCGGAAATCCTGAAAAAAGCTCAAGAATTAGGCATAAACATCTCAAAAACTTGTGAAAACGCTCTAAAACTCTACATACAAGCATTAGAAAACGCTAACAAACAGATACTCTCTAACCAAGCTTCTTTCACTAAAAGGGAAGGAACGGAAACCGTAGTTTGCCGTAAAATGGTGGGGTCGCGGGGATTTGAACCCCGGATCGCCAGCGCCCCAGGCTGGTATCCTAGACCAAACTAGACGACGACCCCGTCTTTCCACGTTTAAAATTTAAGTTTAGCATTCCATCTTATTTTCTTTTTCTAAGACGGTGGCGAAAACAGTCGAGAATGAAGGGAAAGTGAATGTTACTGCGAGGTTTGTGGGCGCCTTTATGTCAACACTGCGGGGTTGATGGGTTATGTTCTGCATGTAGGCTGATTTGGAGAATGTTGAGGGAGACTCTTCCGTGTTTATCTGCGTTTCATTGGCCATCTTAACGTTTGCATGATGTCTGTTTTGGTTATTATGCCTAGGAGTTTTTTGGGGTCTTCCCGGTCAACGATTAGTATTCGTCCCACTCTGTGGTTTATCATTTTTTCGTAGGCGGTTAAAGCTGGTTCGTCTGGATATGCTGTGAGCAGTTTTTCCGGTTTAACTTCGCTGGCTTTTGTTTTGCTTCTCTGGTCTGGGGGAACCTTCATTATGTCTTCGAAGGTTACGATTCCGATGAGTTGTTTGTTCTCGTCTAGAATCGGGTAGCCCATATGGTGATGTTTTGTCATGATGTTGAGTAGTTCTTCAAGTGTGGTGTCTGGAGAAATAGTCATTACTTCCTTTGTCATTATTTGCTCCACGGTTAGGCTTGAAAGGAGGCTAAGTTCCTTCGGTAAGGGTTGAAGCATTCGCTGTGTTATTGGCGGAACGGGCTTTCCGGAACCCTTCATTTTTTCTATTTCCTCTAGAGCTGTTTTCCTCTTGAAATTTGCCACATCGACCATATGAGTGTAGACTTCCGGCTCGTTTTCTAGGCTCTTTACCTGAATTAGCCCGTTTTTCACAGCGTGGTCGAAGATTTCTTCTCCAACTTCGGTTCTAATTATCACAATGGACCAGTCTTCGAGCGGGTATGCTCCTCCAACGGAGATGTCTGCTAGTTCGGCGGTATAGTCCATACATGTGGAGCAGCCGCCTAGTATGTGTTTTCTAACTTCGTTTATCGGTATCCTCACGGTTTCGCTGTCCATGTAAACGACGTATTCCCTTTTTTCCAGCACGATTTTACTGATTTGCGAAGGTTTAATGTTATGGGTTTTCTCTAGGCTTTCGAACAAGTGTTTAAGCGAGAAACACCAGAGACACATAAAGCCTACGACGAGTTTTAAGCTGTCCACTATTTTGTGTTCCCAAGACTCTAGTTTCCGTAACGCTAAAACTTGGCAAGGTGTGCCTACAAACGCTATTTTCGTTTTTCCGTATTCCTGCACCGCTCTTCCGAATGCTTTAGCTACGGCTGAAGGCGAATATCCGACGTCGACGGCTGAAAACACGTCGTCGGGAACCAAGCTTATGGAAGGATGAAGCTTTAACGGGGCTTTCTCATCTGTTCTTGAGGCAACCACGCTGTCAACGAATCCTTGTTTTATGCTGTTCGTCAGCAGAGCTGTAACAACACCTCCGCCGTGGCTTACTTTTCGAAGTTCGGGGTCAACTGCTTGAGCAAGCAAAACCTTTCTGTAGTATCCTAGGCTTTCCCGTCTATTCGGGGCGTCTGTTACGAAACTTAAAGTTTCAAGTAAAAGCGCCTCGCTGTGCGGGCACACGTCATAGCATATCGGACAAAACTCCAAGTGTTCCGAACAGTCATGGATATACTGCAACGTTTCCCCTTCGATTTTTAGGGAATGAATCGGGCAGGCTGCTTCACATGCCCCGCATAAAGTGCAGAAACCGGGGTCTATTATCCACTTTTTCAAATCGTTGTAGGCGATTAAATCTCTACGGCCTGCCACAAATATGTCCTCCGAATTCATAAACCGTTGTCATGTTATATTTCCCTTTTGTATTCATAAAGCATTTTTGAACGGTCAAATCCGGCTAGCTCGTATTCTTGGGTCATTTTTATGGCGTTTCTGGGGCAGCTTTCAACGCATTGTGAACAGAACATGCAGCGATCAACGTAATGCTTGATTTCGGACTGTAACCCCTTCCCAACCATTTCTATTGCCCCGGAAGGGCAGACGTTTGAACATAAACCGCAGCCGATGCATTTTCTCATGTCCCAAACCGGGCGTCCCCTAAAGCCTTCGGGCACAGGACGCTTTTCAAACGGGTACTTCAAAGTAACCGGTTTACGAAACAGCCGTTGCAGCGCCTCTTTAAGTAGGCTCAAGTTTTCACCTTCCAATTCCCAACTGGATTAAGATTACTTGCAATATTGCGAGGGGAACTAGGTATTTCCACATTCCCGACACCATTTGGTCAATGCGGAAACGGGCGAAGATGGCTCTGAGAAGTGAAAACATCAAAACGACGAAGGCTGTTTTTATCATGAACGTTACGACTGGGGGGATAAGCCAAACTTGTTGAGGACCAGCTAGGTAAAGCGATGTTAGTAAGGCTGACGCTAAAACAAGTTCCAGATCTCTTCCAAGCCGGAGCAAAGCTAGCTTTCTGCCGCTGAACTCCGTCCGCCAGCCAGCTACGATTTCTGTCTCAGCCTCTGGGATGTCGAAGGGAACGAACTCCATCTCGGCTAAAGAACAAACTACGAACACGGCGAACCCTATTGGCTGAAGCCAGACAGTCCACTGCAAGCTGGTTTGTTGCCACTGCACAATGTTGCTTATTGATAGGCTTCCAGCGGCGATTGCCGGGCCAATCATGGCTAAACTGATGGGAATTTCGAAACCTATCATCTGTAAAGCTGCACGTACTCCACCTATGAGGCTGAACCGGCTTGTTGAACTGTATCCGGCGATGAAAACTGTTAGAATCATAAGCGCAGAGGTGAACATGACAAAGATTAGGTCTCCTTCGAACATTACCAGACTTTTCTGACTTGCGACCGGGACAATGAACAGACTTGTTAATGGTAAAACAGCGTAAAACACGGGTGCCAACGTGAATAGGATTTTGTCAGCAGCCATCGGCACTATGTCTTCTTTCGAAAGTAGCTTGAGAAAGTCCGCTAACGGCTGCAGAATTCCGGAAGGCCCCGTATATAAAGGTCCGTATCTGCTTTGAATCCTCGCGAGGACTTTTCTGTCTACCCATTCGTAAAGAAAAGCCAATGCGAAGAGGAAGAAGGCTCCGGGAAAAACCAGTATTTGAAGTATTATCAAAAATGTTTCCGTCGTCATTTTCTTGTCTTTCTCCTTAATTGTTGCATGGTCCAGACCCATTTTTTGTTTGTTTTGTCATCGATGAAAGTCATTCGGTCCATGCATGCGAAGCATGGGTCTATTCCAGCTAGAACGATTGGTATGTCAGCTATGTGTGCGCCCATGAGCATTTTACAAAGGGCTGGGATGTTTCCAAGCGTGGGGCTTCTGACCTTGTATCTCTCCGGCTTAGTAGTCCCATTAGACTTGGCGTAATGAATCAGCTCTCCTCTCGGCGCTTCAACCCTCGAAACCGTTTCGCCGGGAGGAACAGCCATGGGAACGCGTACACGTATCATTCCTTCGGGCATATGGTCCAACGCGTATCGGATTATGTTTATGCTTTCCAGCATCTCTTCGCATCTTACGATGATTCTGCTGAGAACGTCGCATCCGTCGTGGGTGACGACGTTGAAGGGTATCTCGTCGTAAGCAGCGTAGGGGTCATCCACTCTTACATCGTTTTTCACGCCGCTTGCCCGCAAAGTTGGACCCACAGCACACAACTCCACCGCGTCTTTCGGCTTTAGAATTCCAACACCCGAAGTTCTTTTCAGAATGGTCTGCTCGTTCTGAACGACGTTTAGATAGTATTTCAGCCTTTTTTCGAGAAAATCCATTCCATGCTTGATTTTTGGAACCGTGTCGGCGGGTATGTCTCTACGTACTCCGCCTATGGTGTTCATGGCGTAGTGAACCCTATTACCTGAAAGCGTTTCAAACAGGTCCATAACTACTTCGCGGTCTCGCCAAACGTACATGAAAAGCGTGTCAAAACCTATCTCGTGGGCTGCTATGCCAACCCAAAGTCCGTGGCTGTGGATTCTCTCGAGTTCGGCGATGATGACACGGATGTATCTCGCCCTCGGAGGAGCCTCAACCCCTAAGAGGTTTTCTATTGCTTGCGTATAGCACGTTGTATGCGCGTCGGAGCAGATTCCGCAGATTCTTTCAGCCAGATAAATGTTTTGAAGGTATGTTCTCCTTTCGAAGGCTTTCTCTATTCCCCGATGATTATAACCTATGCGTGGGTGAACCCCAACCACGATGTCTCCGTCAATTTCAAACATGAAGTTTTCAGGTTCCTTCAAAGCCGGATGCTGAGGGCCGAAAGGAACCTTAATTATCGAGCCATACCTCACTTTTCTCAACTCTCCGTGCTTTCAGTTAACTTTCGAAGCTTTTCGAGAGTATACTCCTTCCTCAACGGATATACCCGCTCCGGCCATTCTTCCGGCAGCACCAGCGGAGATAGGTCTGGATGCCCTTCGAAAGCTACGCCTAAAAGGTCGTGAACCTCTCTTTCATAGAGCACAGCGCCGGGGATGATATCTGTAATCGTCGGAACAACCGGTTTTTC
>QMXC01000098.1 GCA_003661945.1 Candidatus Bathyarchaeota archaeon
AACCGTACATATAGTCGTTTTAAACAGCGAAGCTAACCCGTCCGAAGAGCAGCTTCAATGGTTAGAAAACGACCTCAAAACACATGAAAATTACACATGGAAATTCGCCATGTTCCATCACCCACCGTTTTCCTCCAGCAAACACGGATGCTGGACAGAAGGACGGCAGTACTGGTGCCCCCTTTTCGATAAATACCACGTAGACATAGTTTTTTCCGGACACGACCACAACTACGAAAGGACAAAACCAATAAACTGGACAGCGTCCAAAACTTCTCCTCAACCTTCCTATTCGAGAGGAACCATGTACATAGTTTCAGCCGGGTTAGGAGCCCCGCTTTACGAATCTGGAACAGAATGGTGGACGGCATATTCTCGAAGCGTCTATCACTTCGTTATAGTGGGCATATTCGCAAACAAAACCCTTAACCTTCAAGCGAAAAATGCTTCAGGAGCAACATTCGACAAAGTTCTCCAAAAAACACCCGTAATCCCAGAATTTCAACCACATATATTTTTATCCGTAATGATGGCAACAACCACGCTGCTCTCTATATTACTTCGAAAACATTCAAAACGTACGGCGTGTCGTTTTCAAAAGAATCTTCAAACGAAAACTCTTAAAGAAGGGGAAAACTACTAAATTCGGGTTTAAACACAACATCCGAAGCGACGGAGTTGAAAACATTGCAGAACAAAGCTTTGCATATAGTTGGGAAAAACGAGTTAGGTGATTTTGTTGTTGAAAACAGCGGAAGCGGGCGAACGGTTTTTGTAGAAGATACTTTCGCCGAACTGTTTCCCATGTGGGCTAGCCGAGTATTAATCACGGCGAAAAACGAGAAGTGGGCTTTAACCGCTGCTAGAACCGCAACGGGCTTGGCAACGTCCATCATAATGTCGCCGGCTGAAGCGGGAATCGAGAGAACAGCGTCGCCCGACGAGACTCCGGATAAACGTTGCGGCGTCTTCATACAGGTGTATCAGCGAAACCGGTTCGACTTAAAGAGTCAACTAATAACCCGCATAGGACAATGCGTTATGACGTGTCCGACGACAGCCGCGTTCGACGGGTTGCCTCAAGCGAAGAGAAAGCTGAAGGTTGGGCGAAGCATTCGGCTGTTCGGAGACGGCTTCCAAAGAAAAACCGTGGTGAACGATAGAAAATGCTGGAAAATCCCCGTGATGGAAGGCGAATTCATAGTTGAAGACAGCTTCGGAGCCGTCCAAGCCGTTGCAGGCGGGAACTTCCTCATAATGGCTGAAACGCTTGAAGCAGGGCTTAAAGCAGCCGAGGAAGCCGTAGAAGCCGTAAGCCGAAACGCTCAAGGCGTGATAATGCCGTTTCCAGGAGGAATCTGCCGCGCGGGCTCCAAAGCGGGCTCGTTAAAATACAAGTTAAAGGCTTCGACAAATCATCCATTCTGTCCGAAACTTAAGAAACTCGTTGAAGATTCAGCGGTTCCGGAAAACGTCCGCTGCGTCTATGAAATAGTGATTAACGGGTTAGACCTTGAATCCGTTAAAAAAGCCATGAGCGAAGGAGTAAAAGCCGCCATAAGGGTTCCCGGAGTAGTCAAAATCTCAGCTGGAAACTACGGCGGAAAACTTGGACCATACAAGGTGTATCTGAAAGAGATTCTTTAACTGTGATAAGTGGAAAAACGGAGCATATGCCTAAACTCGAACCCTTGTTTGACGGCGACGCTTTCCTAACGAAGGAAAACTTCATATTCACAGTCATAGGATACGAGCATCCGAACAGCCGGTATTTCTGCTTCCTCAAATATATTCCAGCGGAACTAAAACCGCTTTTCCCCGTACGTTTGCTCCGGAGAACGTGGAAGCTTAGACCCGACGATGTAACGCTTTTTAGGGCTGAAAAGCTCTACACGGCGAAAAACTATCAAACATTAATCAGCACGTTTAAAGAGCATTTCCCAGACTACGTTTACTTCTGCCCCTACAGACGGAAAGACATCATAAGCGTTCCCGTAAGAGCCATAAAACGGGTTTTCCCAGCGAAAAACTGCATGGAAAAACTCCTAGCAAAAAAGGATAAAGACCCGTTAGAAGCCTTAGCTGCCGAGCTGATAACCCTTCTCTCCCGCTCTGCCGGTGTCCCAATCCAAGACTTCGGGTTAAGAGGCTCCATTGCGTTGAACATGCACAGCGAAGAATCCGACGTTGACTTCGCGGTTTACGGAGCAGAAAACTTTAGACGTGTAGAGAAAGCCGTGGAAAACCTCGTGGAAAAAGGAGTGTTAACTTATTTGACAAGCCGCAAAATGGACTTTCAACGCCGATTCAGAGGAAAATACAAGGGTAAAGTTTTCATGTATAACGCGGTTCGCAAACCCAGCGAAATACGCGTGGAATATGGAAGATACAGATACACACCGGTTAAACCGGTCAGCTTCGAATGCGAGGTGACGGACGACTCAGAAAGCATGTTTAGACCGGCATTGTATCCGATAACGGGGTATAAGCCGCTGAACGAGGAGTCAAAACTAGAAAGCAGCAGGGTTCCGCGAAGGGTGGTCTCCATGATTGGATGCTACCGAAACATAGCTAGGAAAGGACAAAAAATAAGGGTGCATGGAACGCTGGAAAAAGTTGAAGATGCGCGAAACAGCGAAATCTTTTACCAAGTTGTGGTGGGTTCAGGAACAAACCAAAACGAGTTTATTGCCGTGTGTTAAACTGGAGATCTATCCCCGTTTAGGAAAGTAGGTGCACGTTGCCTATTCTCACGTTTTCTAAGTGTTTCCGTGCTCTTCGGTAGCATTCTTCTGCTGTTTTTCGGCTCGTGGTGGGCAGGTCGTTCATTACGTATTGGGGATAAAACGCCAAAAGCGTATAAGGAATTGTGGGGTCGATTTCTGCTATGAACCTTGCTATGTTTTCCACTTCTTCTGCGTCTACGTATCCCGGAACGAGAAGGGTGCTGGCGGTAAGCAATGGCGGTTCTAAACGCGCCTTATAGTATTTTTCGCCTATGCGCCGGAAGTTTTCCAGCGTAGGCTTGTTGGAAACTCCGCATAGAGCCACGTTTAAAGAGTTACTCCACGTTTTAAGGTCAAATTTCACGATGCCTCCGCTGTAAAGCGAAAGTTCAGCTGCTTTCAAGGCGAGTTTCGGGTTCATGTAGCCATTTGTTTCCCAGCAAATCCGAAGGATACGCTTCTCCTCTTGTGCTTTTTGAAGAGCTATCTGGCTTGTTTTTAACGCGTGGATTATCTGCGGCGAGGGGTCTCCGCCGAAATAGCATATGCACGAGACTTTTTCGTGGGCTTTGGCTGCGAGTTCTTCAGCGCTTATAGTTGGCTGACGTTTCTGCGTTAGGCTTCGGAAATGCCAGTTTTGGCAGAAAAGACAGTCGTAGGAGCATGCGCCGTAGAACACCGCGAGGTTCTCATAGCCGATTTCAGCCTTCGGCAAATAAGCGTATCGCGGGTAGCCTCTTCCGGTGCATCCGGCGCAGAACCACCACGCGACGCAGTTGGTCGGCAACGAGTCATAATAATATTCAAGCAACCCCTTATCCGGGAAACCAGCATAACGCACCAGCCTTCCATTCTCGTTGGCTACGAGACCGCAGTATCCGGTTTCATCTTCGCCTATAACGCAGCAGTTGGCACACACTTCGCATCGAACGCCGCCTCTGGTTCGCGGCGGAGATGGAGGCAAACCGAAGGTTTTCCGTGCGTCAGCATGCACCTTCGCAGTAACCTCTAAAGCTTTCTCAGGCTTGCGTCGAATACAGTCTAGGCAGACGCCGAGTTTCCCGCTGATTAGAGGCGATTCTTCTCCGCAGATTCGGCATTTTCCCATTTTCGACCGTTTCCCTAAAACGTTTAGAGCCGGAAGGTTCTTTTAGAGTTTATGCGCACAAGCTTTAGGAGCACGGCGGCGTTGAAGCTTAGAGACCGAGACGCGATAATAACCAGCATGGGCATAATCTTCCGGGTTTACGGGTATCTTCACCCCCCAGAAGGCTACGTGTGCGACGTTGAATACGCGCCTTCAAATATTTTCCAATCAGCGATTCCGAAAGCGTTTAGGCGAGGAGTATCCGACAAGACCTACTACAAGTTCTTCGAAGACGAAGGATTGCGGTTCATACGCCAGAAATATCCACAATACCAAGTTTTCCACGAACCTCTGCAAAAGAAAATAGTGGGAGTTAAGAAAAACCAGATAAAAGAAACTCGGAAGCCGGAAAGGAAACTTCAAAAACTCGTAAAGCAGACGCCTGCGGACGAGCTGCACGAAGCCTTGCTCGACGTTTTGAAACTCGTAACAAGCGCCACTGGGCTGAAAACAGAGAATTTCGGGGTTTTCGGCTCCTTGCTTCACGGCTTTTATCATCCACGGTTTTCCGACCTCGACTTTGTAGTCTACGGTAAACCCCAGCTGAAAAAGCTACGCGAATATTTAAGCGAAGCCTACGAGTCCGCCAATTCGCCGTTGAAAAACGAGTTTGAAAAACCAAACGTTCTAGAAGGAAAGAAATGGCGTTTCCACAATTATTCACCGCAGGAGTTTCTATGGCATCAGCGCCGAAAGCTCATCTACGGCGTGTATCACGACGCGAAAAGCGGCAGAGTCATAAAGGTGGAGTTCGAGCCTGTAAAAGAATGGAACGAAATACGGGACGAGTATTCAACATTGCGAAAAATAACAAGGCTCGGATGGGCTAAAGCCTTGGTTCGCGTGACCGACGACGCTGAAGCCGCTTTTATGCCAGCCATCTACACGGTGGAAACACTGAAACTTTCCACGAGCAACAGCGCGCGAGTAAAAAATGTTCAACGCATAGTTTCTTACGTTGAAGAATTTAGGCTGCAAGCATTCCAGGATGAAACGGTTTATGTTGAGGGAAACCTCGAAAAAGTGGAAACAGACAACGACGTTTTCCATCAGATAACCTTAACGAGATGCCCCAACTACTACGAACAAACGATGAAACTAGCACGTTTATAACATATTCAAACCTTAAATAGCCCCTATACGCGTTTTCTGAATCAAAAGAGGTTGACCCCTATGGAAACCGAATATGAAACTATGATGGAAGCTCAGCCCAAAGCGGCTAAATGGAAAATATTCGCTTTAATCCTAGTAGCGCTCATCGTTACCCAAGCCTTGGCGTTCTTCGCGTTATACTCGAACGCCCAATTCAGATACAACAAGCTGGAAAGCGAATATGAAGAATACATGGCGTCCTACGAGAAGCTGCGAAC
>QMXC01000099.1 GCA_003661945.1 Candidatus Bathyarchaeota archaeon
AAATGCAGCACGCAGTCAGGATTCGGGGAAAAACGCGTAACTATTCGCTCATATTTCTCGGCGTTCGGCAACGGCGGAAGCCCCTTCACCCTTTCTTCAGCCTTCTTCGCTGCTAGGAGCTCTGGCCATTTCTCCTCTATGGTTTTCTGCTGTTCGGGTAGACTCAAACGGTTAACATATGCTACTACTTCTTTTACGGTAGCTGCAACTCGTTTTATTTCGGCTTTTAGTTGAGGCTTCTCTGCGAGAATTCTGCCCATCACTGAGGATTCGCGGGCTTTTCCTTCATGTTGAACCGCGTTTAAGAGAGCAAATTTTAGAATTAAGGCTTTTATCTCTTCGTTCGGCTTTTTCAACCGTTATGCACTCTTTCAAATTTTTCTCTGGATAAGATAGGCGGCGAAGGCTCTTAATTTTTCCTTCGCTTCCGAACTGGGTAGAAGCGGGTCTATCTCGCTCCAGCTTTCCTCAACAAGTTTTTTCGCAAGGTTTTTCGCGTATTCGATTGCGCCGTATCGGGTCATTATGCCTATGGCTTCTTCTTTAAGCTTCTCATCTCGCGTGTGCATGTCGAGGATTTCAATTAACCGTTTTCTGTCCTCCGGTGAAGCCTTCGAAAGCGTGTAAATTACCATGAGACTTCGTTTTCCCTCGGTGATATCTTGTCCTCGTCCTCCCTTTTTCTCCGCAAAATCGCTGCTTACTATGTCGAGTAGGTCGTCTTGTATCTGGAAAGCCACTCCGATGGACTCTGCGAACCTTCCAAGCTTTTCCACAAGTTCCTCGTCTGCGTCTGCTAGCACAGCAGCCATTTTCGCAGCCATCCGAGCCAGCGTTCCCGTCTTGTAAGCGCACATCTGCATGTAAGCTTTTTCATCCACACGGTCGGCGTCTGCCAAGCCCTTGTGCCACGCTATGTCCATGGCTTGTCCGAGGCTAAGTTTAATCATTTCTTGCACGTAGATTTCGTAGACTTTGCTCAGTTTTTCGCTTCCAATTTGGTCTTTTTTCTCTATGAGAGGAAGCAATGGCAGGTAGTAGATGGCGTTTCCCACGTTTATGGCTATGTCTAATCCGTAAATCTTGTAGGTGCAGGGTTTTCCCCTTCGGTATTCCGACGAGTCTTCGATGTCGTCGATTATGATGGTTCCGTTGTGGATTACTTCGGGGATTATGGCAAAATCCAAATATTCCTGCGGGTTTTTCCCCAAAGCTTCACAGATTAGGAGGAAAAGCGCGGGTCTCCACCGTTTTCCCCCGCGGTCGAGGAACTCCCAGAACGGTTCTGCTATTGCCTTGTTTAACGCTTCGAGGTTATAGGCGTAACGTGGGGGAATAACTCTAAACAAAACCGCGTTTTCGTCAAACTTTCGGGGAATATACCGTTCTATTGCTTTATCTATCTTCGCCGCGTTTTCTTTCAAGAACTCTTCAACGTTCATTTTGCATCCTTCCGTTTTGACGCCTCGCATAAGACTCTACATCGAACCCTCTTAGCCTTAACCATTCACCTGTTTTTCCCATAATCAAAACTGGGGCTTTCGCAAGCTCCTTTATGGATGAGGCTCCCACAAGAAACATTGTATTTTTCAGTTCGTCGATGAAGAAGCTCAATGTTTCCTTTACCTTTTCAGCTCCTTCTATCGCCGCGTGTAGCACGGGTGCGGAAATGCTTGTTAGACTGGCTCCTAGGGCTAAGGCTTTGGCTATGTGGGTTCCGCTACGTATGCCTCCGGAAGCGATTACCGGTATATTCACGGTTTCCGTGACTTCCACTATGCTCACGGCTGTGGGGATCCCCCAATCCCAAAAGTTCTCGCCGAGCCTTTTTTGGTACTCGTTTTCCGCACGGTAATATTCAACCGCTGCGAAACTTGTTCCGCCTACTCCGCTGACGTCTATTCCCTTCACTCCCG
Organism: Candidatus Bathyarchaeota archaeon; assembly: GCA_003661945.1. Classification (GTDB taxonomy): domain Archaea; phylum Thermoproteota; class Bathyarchaeia; order Bathyarchaeales; family UBA233; genus UBA233. The sequence goes on from QMXC01000099.1 coordinate 1,917, forward strand.
CGGCTTCAAGCTTTTTCGCTTCTTCGCGGGCTATGCCAGCACCTGTCTCTTTGACGATAACTGGCACTTCGAGTTCTCTGGCTATTTCCCCTATTTTTTCGAGGACTCCCGCATAGTTGGTTTCTCCTTCTGGCTGAATTGTTTCTTGCAGCGGGTTCAAATGTATCGCCAATGCGTCAGCGTCTATCATCTCCACGGCTTTTCTTGCTTCTTTTATTCCGTATCCTGCTACGAGCTGGGGGGCGCCGATGTTGGCTATCAAAAACGCGGTTGGAGCTTTCTCTCTTGCTATAGCGAAGGTTTTAGCGAGCTGCGTTTTCTCTATGGCTATCCGCTGGCTTCCAACTCCCATGCCCAAGCCTAATTCTTCAACAGCCTCGGCTATTGCTCCGTTGATTTTTTCAGCTTCCTTTGTTCCTCCGGTTATGGCGCCTACGATGAGAGGTGCGGCGAACTTGTGGTCGAACACCACAGTGGAAGCGTCGATGCTTCTTCTCTCAATTTCAGGTAGCGCCTTATGTATGAGCTTTATGTCTTCAAATCCGGCTGTGACGTTTCTGCTTTTCACGTCTTTTTCTAGGCATATACGTATGTGGTCGTTTTTCCGTTTTCCAATTTCGTTCAATGGTTGTTTTCTCCTCTGCTGATATGAGTTCCTAGAACTTTTTCGTTTTTTAAGGCTTTATAGATTCGGTTTGGCTTCGCAGCGTTCACGATGAGGACGGGTATGCCTTTTTCAACAGCGCTTGTTAGCTCCCTAATCTTTCCAAACATCCCGCCGGTAACGTCAACCGTTTGTGACCCGCCTACGTCTTTCTGTAGCTGTTTCAGCTTTTCTAACGTCACTTTTTTGATTAGCTTCGCGGAACTGTTTGTTTTCGGGTCAGCCGTGTATAAACCGTCTACGTCTACGCCTACAACTATTCGTTCTGCTTCGAATTTTATCGCAAGGTTCGAAACCAGCTGGTCTCCGGACAAGATGGTGAAGCCTTTCGCTAGGTCTATTACCGCGTCGCCGTATAGCACTGGGACAAAGCCTTTTTCGAGAAGCTTCGTTAGGGCTTTGTCTTGGAAAATGCGGATTCGACCTTGCTTCGTTAGTATGCACGAGGAAGGTGCAACGGTTACGGCGCACACGCCGTTTTGGATTAACGCGTTGACGAAGAGGCTGTTAAGCGTAACCATAGCGTTGTGTGTCCAGCAGAACCCAATGTTTTGGTTTTCCGTTTTAAACCCGTCTTTTATCGCATACTCCTTCGCTATAGGGTGTCCGAAGCTTCCGCCTCCGTGAACGATTATGAGGTTCGAGACTTCTGCTCGGCGGATTTCCCCAGCCAAGCGCTTCATGGCTCGAAGGTTGGGCGTTAAAGGCTTATCTTTAAAGGTTATTGCGGAGCCGCCAACCTTGAGGACAACTGGCTTAGGGCTCAATTCTGGCACCTACATCGGTTTTTCTCGCAACATACGGTATTCCGCCAGCGCGTTGAATGGCTTCAGCCACGGCGTCAAGTTTGTCGTGCTCTGTTAAGGCTATCATGCATCCGCCGCCTCCGGCTCCGGTTAACTTTGCACCTAAGGCTCCGGCTTTTCGCGCTTCGCTTATAAGCCGTTCTAACGCCTCGTGGGAAACTCCTACTGCGCAGAGTAACCCGTGATTGATGTCCACGAGTTCACCTAAAGTTTCGAGGTCCTGTTGTTTTATGGCTTCTATCGCGTGTAGAACTATTTTCCTTCCGCTGCGCATTATGGGTTCTATTACTGCTGGAAACTTTTCGCGTAGCCGTCTTACCTTCGCCACCAAGTCTCGGGTTGAACGCTGAATCTGAGTGTCTCCAATAACGAGCGGAATGTCCATTTCAGCTTCTAGAGGCTTAACCCCAGTGTCCATTTGAAACAGAAGTGCCCCTCCGAAGGTTGCTATGGCTGGGTCAACTCCTGAAGGGGTTCCGTGAACCACCCGTTCAGCTTCGTATGTTATACGGAAAACTTCTTCCTTAGCTAGCTCTATGTCTAACGTTTTAGCTACAGCTAGGGCTGTGGCTGCAGCTACTGCGGCGGAAGAGCCTAATCCAGCTGCAACCGGCACGGTTGAGCGAATCTCTATGTTCAACCCAGCGTTTCTTCCGGCGAGCTCGAAAACCTTGTCCACCACTGTTTTGACGGGTTCAAGCTTATATCTCGCGTTTTCTCCGCCTTTTTCTGGATGGAAAACTCCTTCTTCGAAGTATCCTGCGATGTTTAGATTCGCTGAGCGTGCGTAAATGCGCTTGTCGTTTCGCGTTTCAACTTTTACGTAGGCTCTTTTGTCTATAGCTAGAACTATTGCTGGTTCGCCGTATACGACGAAGTGTTCACCGAAGAGTATAACTTTGGCGGGAGCTGAGGCAACAACCCCCAAACATTACGCACCTTTAGTGAAAGATATAGCGGCATACCCAACAACGCTTGAGTAGTCGCCAGTAATATCTCCACTGGTTCTATAACATAACAATTTTGCTCGTTCTGCCCCTAAAAGCTTCGCCGCGACGGTTAAAGCCGCCATAGGACCGTAACCACAACAGCTAACCCTGTACGCCTCGACGACGGAATAAAGCTTCTCCTCGTCCATTTCCTCAACAGCCTTAACCACAATCGAATCCTTCTTCGCCGCGGCTTCCTGCGGCTCGTAATGCGTCATGTCCGAAGAAGCTATAATTAAACCATTTTTATCCTGCAAGGCTTTGGCCACCGCTCTGCCGATTTCTCTGCTTGAAGCCAAATCCTGCATCAGAAAAGCTATTGGCACGATGCGGAAAACGTTGCCGTACAAGTATTGGAGAAACGGAAGCTGCACTTCAATGGAATGCTCATAACGGTGGGCTGTTTCATCCACGTCCAAAACGGTTGTTTCCTTTAAAATCTCGTTCGCGGTTTCGCTGTCTATTTCCACGTCGCCTAGGGGCGTACGCCAAACGCCTTCGTTCATTATTGCCAAACCGCTTCCGTAACCCGTGTGGTTAGGCCCAAAAATTACCACAACTTCGGGTTTGCCGTTTAACGCGAGCTCGTGGTATGCGTGGGCGGCTACTGGGCCTGAATACATGTACCCGGCGTGTGGGCACACGAGTCCAACAAGTTTTTGGAGAGCTTTATCTTCGACTTTGGGAATTTCTCCCGGTCCCAGGGGGCTTAGAAAACATTGTTCTATTTGTTTTTTCAAGGCTTCCGGGTCTGCTTCATAGAAGGCTCCGGCTTGGCTTGGAAGCCTTACCTTTGCCGTTCTAGGCTCCCTCCGGCGTAAGTTTGGTTTCGAACTC
>QMXC01000100.1 GCA_003661945.1 Candidatus Bathyarchaeota archaeon
AGCTTAGCCGTTGTTTTGAACCGCGCGGACATCCCGAGCGGAATAAAAAGCCGTATTTACGGTCTATGCCGCAGTTACGGCGTAGAAATCGTTTCAGAAATCCCTTTTGATGAGGAACTGTTGAAGGCTTACGTTAACAGGGTTCCCGTGGTGCAGTATAATTTGAAATGTCCAAGCGCCCAAGCCTTATCTACGCTCGCAGACTACGTTTCAAGGAGGCTTGGTTAGAACGAACTCTTTAAATACCTCTACTTATTTTTGGAATATTTCCCAAAATTATAGCGAGGTAATGATAGATGGCTGAAAAACCGTTTAAACGGATAGTTATCCCTGTTTTGAATGATGCTGGAATGAACTCGCAAGTGTCTGAGCATTTCGGAAGAGCACCATACTTCGCGGTTGTAGACATAAACCGTGAAGGAACGGTTGCTAAGTTTCAAATGGTGCCTAACCGAAGCGAACACTTCGGCGGTTTTGGAAAGCCTCCGGAAAAAATCATGGAACTAAATCCTGACGCCGTTGTCACCTACGGAATGGGACCGAGAGCGTTAAGCATGTTTCAGAGTTTCAGAATAGCCGTTCTAAAAACGGTTGCAAGCACTGTAGGCGAAGTTGTTGAGGCATATAAACGGAACGAGCTTGAAGAGTTAACCGAAGGATGCCGTGAGGCTAGACACCTGTGAAAGCCCAAATGGACGAGGAAAGGCGAAAACGGCTAATTGAAGAGCAAAAGAAGCTCAAAGACCGCATGAGCAAGGTAAAGCATAAAATCGCAGTTATCAGCGGAAAAGGCGGCGTTGGAAAAAGCGTTGTAACCGCGAATCTAGCCATAGCCTTGGCAGCAAAAGGCTACAAGGTGGGGGTTCTAGACGCTGACATACATGGACCTTGCATCCCGAAAATGCTTGGGCTTCACGGTCAACAGCTCAAGGTTGGTCCGCCGGGCATTTTTCCAGCTTTCGGTCCTTTAGGCGTAAAAGTGGTTTCCATGGACTTTCTGCTTCCCAGCGAAGAAGCGCCGGTTATCTGGCGTGGTCCGCTTAAAATGACTGCTATCCGGCAGTTTCTAGCAGATATTGTTTGGGGCGAGCTTGATTTTCTTCTGATTGACTTGCCTCCCGGCACCGGCGACGAGGCTTTAAGCGTTGTTCAATTGTTGCCCGAGATGGACGGTGTTGTCATTGTGACCATTCCTTCAGAGGTTTCGCAGATAGTTGTTAAGAAAGCCGTTGTCTTCGCTCAGAAGTTGAATGTTCCGGTCATCGGCATCGTTGAGAATATGAGCGGTTTCGTCTGTCCTAAATGTGGAACGCACGTGGACATTTTCAGAACCGGCGGGGGCGAGGCAATTGCTAAGGAGCTCTGGGTTCCCTTCCTCGGCAAAATTCCAGTTGACCCAAAAATCTGCGAATCCTCAGACAAGGGAATCCCCTTCATAACCGAATATGCGGATTCGCCTGCTGCTAAGGCTTTCGGGGAAATCGTGGACAAAATTTTGAAATTCCTAGACAAAGAAAAATAAAGGGGGAATTAGGCGCCGGGCTTTTTCTTCACTAGCACGGCGACTATTATTGCGATTACGGCTGCTAGTGCAGCTAGAGCGGCTGCTGCTATGCTGAACCAGTAAGTATTCTGCGTTGTTGTGTCCATTCCGCCTACTAGTGCTTCTACGTCGTCTACGCTTGCCTTGACCGTTCCTAGGTCTGTTTCAATCGTTGCGACTCCATCATCTATGCTTGTTACCTTCGCGTTTATGTTTGAAACATCTGTTTTTATTGTGCCGAGGTCCGTTTGTATGGTGGCAACTCCATCATCTATGCTTGTTACCTTAGCATCTATTTCTGTTAGGTTTGCTTTTATGGTGCCTAGATCTGGAATAATTATGGTTGCTATGTTGTCTCTGATTTCGGTTATGTAGGCGTTTTGGGCGGTGAGGGTTGGGCTTATTACGAAGCTTGCTGTTGCGTGTCCGGTTGCGGTTGTCATTCCGGTTCTGAAGCTTGCCTTAACCGAAAGCGTGTATGTGCCGGTAGGTGCGTTTGCTGGGATGGTGTAGGTGATTCTGTATAAGCCTATGGTTATCACTTCAACATTCGGCAGTAAATCGACGTGTTGGGTTCCATTTTCGTAGTACAGCGTTGCGTCCCATATGGAAGCGTTTATAGCGTTTCCATGCAGCGAAGTTTTAACGTAAAATTCAGCTATCTCACCGCGGAAGTGAACAGTGCCCACATTAACTTCCATGTTCAGTTCTTCGTAAGGCGCCAAGTACAACAGGAAATTCTCAAGAATTACGCTAGTAGGACGGCCGTACTCATGAGTGACACCGTATGCAAATTCCAAAGTCTGGGTGGAGGCTATTATAGTACCATTACCGTAGGAAACTTCGATACACACCGGGTATGAAGGGGCACTCTCTAAGTTTAAGATTTCAATGTACTCTGGTGGGTAAGGTGAAATGAAATATCCGTGAGCGGATGACGACCAACCATCAAGTTCACTATCGGTGATGTTGTTTGGCATCCGCACGATGGGGTGACTTGGCAATTCGATGTGAATATTGTTTCTAGATACATGGGTATAATTTATTCCTCCAGGAAGTAACTCCACCCAACTTCCACCGTTCCAGCCAAGGTCCGCCGCATGAATTTCTAGTACGCCACCCTTTTCCACGTATTCTTCAAACCAAGCTCTCGAAACATTTACAGCGTCGTAAAACTCTTGCGGCTGGTCTGAGGCGATTACCACTTTTGCGTATTTTGATAAGTCTACGTTCCCTATGTCGGTCGAATTATAAAGGTCGTAGGGTATTCCATATCGCTTTAACACTATCTCATTTGCGGGATAGCCCCAAGGGTCTGCATCTTTGAATAAGGCTACTCCGAAGCCATACCTATCAACTGGTGCGACTACTGCAGCGTTTGCTAGGGTAGTTATTGTTGCTAGACAAAAAAAGCCTATGATGACCAGTGTAGCAATTTTAAGCGAATTTTTCCGCATTTATTTAATCCCTCTTCTTAACGTTTACGAAACCAGATATTATAGCGTTTCAGTTAAATAACTTACTGTTTCTCTTCGCACGACAAACACTTGTCAGCTGAGTTTCCTTGAAGACTCCCATAGAAACTGGAAATAGTCTCTTGCGAAGCGTACTAAGCCTTTATGATTCGCCCATATTACGAGGCTGGGTTTCTCTTCGCCAAGCAACAGTAAGACTTCTTTGCTGTCTATGATTATTCCGCCGCCGAACATCTGCTCACGTAGCCTAACTTGGGCTCCAGCTAGGCTTAATGCGTTTAAGGCTTTCCACTCCTCGGGTTTCCCATCAACCATTATCGATACGTGCACTCGACTTTTCTCCAGCGCCTTCAAAAACGGATACGCTTGCTTAACGAGGTTTTTTGCGAAGGCGGGCACCGCGACCATCAGTTCCATTTTCGCCTTGCTTACGACTTCTTCGATTTTGCTGGTTATGGCTTTTTCTCCTCGAAGTATCCATATGTCCGGTTTTTCCTGAAGTCCCTTCTTCTCGAAAAGCGGCTGCAGCTCCCTTTGAATGGTTTCTTCCCAAGTTCTGATTTTCTCTTCCATTTCCAGTTTAACGGTTGACAAGGCTTCCATTGGCGGTTTAGCGTAGTACCGTGTTGGTCTTGATTCAACGGTTTCTATCCATCCTTTTCTTTCGAGGGAGTTTAATATTTGGTAGATTTTTGAGAATGGAAGGTTGGCGTATCGGCTGACTTCCTTCGCTGTTAGTCCGCCCCATTCAATTAGCGTAGCGTAGGCTTGAATCTCCGAGCTTGTTAAACCAGCCTCAACCAAGGCTTTTCTAACGTTTTCGCTAAGCACGTTCTCACCATTCACCGTATGAAAAGTTTGAAAACATTATTAAACCAAACGGTCCAAAACCCTAAACATGCAAGTCCTAAAACAAACCAAAAGCCTATGCCCCGAATGCCTAAAAGTAATAGACGCCACGGTCTACGAGGAAGACGGCAAAGTATACATGCGAAAAACATGTCCGGAACACGGCGAATTCCAAGATTTGTACTGGTCCGACTACGAGCAGTACGTGCGAGTTGAAAAGTTTAGATACGTCGGCGACGGCTTGAACAACCCTCGAACCGAAACTGTGAACGGTTGTCCCTACGACTGCGGCATATGCCCCAATCACAAGTCGCACACGGTTTTAGGCATAATCGACGTAACCAACCGGTGTAACCTCCGCTGCCCCGTCTGCTTCGCCAACGCAGCAGCAACTGGATACGTCTACGAGCCGACCAAGGAGCAGATTCGCGGTATGCTGGAGAATCTTCGGAGAAATGACCCGGTTCCAGCAACGGCGTTGCAGTTTTCCGGTGGAGAACCTACCATACGCGAGGATTTGTTCGAACTTATTCGAATGGCGAAGGAGCTGGGATTCCGCCACGTAGAGGTTAATACGAACGGGCTTCGATTAGCCGAAAGCGTCGAATACTGCAAAGGCTTGCGTGAAGCTGGAATGAGCACGGTTTACCTGCAGTTCGACGGATTAACACCAGAAGTGTACAAGTTCACTCGGGGAAGAGACCTTTTAGACGTGAAGATGCGAGCTATTGAAAACCTCCGCAAAGCAGGAGTGAAAAGCATAGTGCTCGTTGTGACACTTATCAAAGGCGTGAACGACAACCAGCTGGGAGACATCATACGGTTCGCCGTCAAAAACTTCGACGTAGTGCGATGCATAAACGTTCAACCCGTAAGCATCTGCGGACGCATACCCCAAGAAGAACGCGAAAAAATGCGGATAACAATAACCGACTTCATGCGATTATGCGAAGAACAAACCAACGGCAAAATACGGATGAACGACTTCTACCCAGTCCCAACAGTCGTGCCAATTTCAAAAGCCGTAGGCGCATTAAAAGGCAAACGCTACGTTGAGTTCACGGCTCACCCTCACTGCGGGATGGCAACATACCTCTTCGTTGAAAACGGCGACATCGTGCCCATAACAAAATACGGAAACGTCGACAAGTTCATTGAAAGCATACAAAAAGTATACGAAGACGCAGCACAAGGGAAAACGAAAAAAGCGAAGTTCCGCCTTCTAGCGGCTCTACGCCACATCAAATTCAGCTTTCTACGGAAATATGTTTGGCGCGTACT
>QMXC01000101.1 GCA_003661945.1 Candidatus Bathyarchaeota archaeon
ACGGAAAAGTTTTAACGCTTTTTTCCAGAAAAGGCGCCCCCTACTACAACAAGTTTGGAGCCTACCTTTGCTTGAGGTTGTCGGAAACCTTGGAAAACGCAGAACAGCTCTTGCCTCATATTCACAGGTTCTGAAGGGGGTTAGCCTATAAATGAAAGGCTCTGCCTTTAGTAAGCGAGGGCAGAACTATGAGAATCGACATTATAACGAGGAATGAGGAGTCGTGGGCTTCGCTTCAGCTTCGCCGAGCCTTGACTAAACGAGGCATAGCTCATAAATGCTTTCCGTTTTCAAAGATAACCGCACGGGTAGGCTATAAGCCAGCGGCATCTTCAATCGGCGAAAATCTCGACGAGTTAGACGGGTTGATAATTCGCCCTATAGGAAGAGGCTCGCTTGAAGAGATTATATTTCGCATGGACGTTTTACGTAGGCTCGAAAGCCTAGGCGTATACGTTTTGAACCCTCCTTCAGCTATTGAACGATGCGCGGACAAATACCGCATACTCTCGCTTCTGGAAGAACGAAGTTTACCGGTTCCGCGGACGGCGGTAACTGAAAACGTGGACCACGCTTTACACGCTTTTGACGAGTTAGGTGGAGACGTGGTGGTGAAGCCGATTTTCGGTTCTAGAGGCGTAGGACTGACAAGAGTCTCAGATAGAGAAATAGCGGAAAGAGTTTTCAAAGCAATAACCTTCTATCGCGGGGTAATCTACATGCAGCAGTTCATTTCTCATGGAGCCACCGACATCCGAGCCTTCGTCATCGGAGACCACGTCGCAGCGGCCATGCGCCGAGTTGCAGATTCATGGAAGACAAACGTAAGCCAAGGAGCCCGCCCAGTTCCGTTAGAAACAGACGAAGTGGTTGAGAAAATTGCCGTAGAAGCCGCTAAGGCTGTAAACTGCAAGGTCGCCGGAGTCGACATAATTGAGGGACACGACGGATACTACGTGGTGGAGGTGAACAGTCAACCGGGGTGGCGGGGGCTCCAAACCGTTACTAAAGCCAACATAGCTGAGGAAATAGTAGATTTCCTTGTTTCCGAAATCAAAGGCTAGTTTAGTTATCCCGGGAATAAAGGGGCAAGTTTTTCCCTAGGCAGGGGCTCGGTAGCTAGGCTTATAAGGAAATACAGCGCCGCCGAGCCGAACATAAGCGTTAAAGCCCAGACACCCCAATGATAGAGCCCGAAAACGCTTCCGTAAGCCTTAGGATGAAGCAGAGCTAAAACCAAACCGTAAATCATGGCGGCTGAAGCACCCCATTTCGTGGCTCTTTTCCAGTGCATTGAAACCCCAACCACAAAAAAGAAGATTCCTGCTTGAGCTACGGCTGAACTAGCCATAAACTCTGAAAGAATAGGCGGAGGAGACGTGAAAACCCACCATAAAGGTATAACGACGAAAGGAACCAGCATGAGGCGGGTAAGCCACAAAAGCTTCCGATGAGAAACATCCGGATAAAAGTTGTGAATTAAGTCTCGGGTCACGTTGGTAGCCATAATCATGCACATTCCCGCGAGCGTAGCTACGGCTGCAGCGAAAACACATGCAGCAAACAACGCTGCCAACGGAACCCCGATGCTCATGCTTGTAATGACAGCAGCGGAGTCGGCGTACATAGGCTTGAAAGAATCATTCATAAACGCGTCTCCCCAAACGCTACGGGCCGCAAGACCGACCGCTCCAATCCACACGGGCGTAAGCCCGCCTACGATGATTATGAAAAGCATTACCCAGTATTCGCGTTTACTGATTTTTCTAACGCCGAGAAACCTTGCAAGGTTATGGGGAAAACCCGTAGCCATGAACAAAAACATGAAAACCGTGGCTACGGCGCCTAAGTAGTCCACGCCGGGAAAGGCGAGACCGCTCGGAGCGGGTAAGGGCAGAGTGTAATCGCCTAGAGGAATCGATGTAGTGTTTCCTCCGGGTGCAGTGTAGGTTTGCGATGAGATGGCGTCTGCGATTTTTGCCGTTCCGCCAGCCCATATGATGGCGGCTATGCCTAGAACCCAGCCTACGACAGTGAGCAATATTCCCTGGAAGCTTGACACCCATTGTGTTCCTGTGTAGCCGCCTATCGCTATGTATGTGAGCACGAGTACCGCCGTGACGACGAGGCTTCCGTGGAAAGGTATTCCCGTTGTCATTGTCCAAACGGTTGCCATGGCTTTGTATTGGCCGACGCAGTATACTAGCAGAAGAATTATCATGGTTACTCCGGCTAAGGCTTGGACGAAACGGCTTTCAAACCGGATTCGAAGCATTTCGGGAACCGTTCGGGCTCCCAGCGCCACGTATCTTCGCATTCTGTAGCCTAACACCAAGCACAGCGTTATTCCCATTACGCTTACGGTGCCGACGAGCCAGCTTCCAGACCAGCCATACGCGTAGGTAAGCCCAGCATTACCGAAAATAGCCCATCCGCTGAGATAAGAGGCAATCAAAGCGAAGCCGGTAACTATGGGACCCATGTCCCTTCGCCCCACCAGCCATTCCTCGAAGTTTTTCGCTTTCCTCCGCATGTAAAAGCCCAAGAGAAAGCTTATAGCCAGAAACAAGGCTATGGTCGCGGCTACGGATAGCGCTAGCTCCGCCGTTACCCCAGGGATTGGAGGAGCCACGCTTAGTCTTCCTCCCAGTAGTATCGTGTTTTTATCAGTACGAGTAAGACGCTGAAGACTATGGCGAGTAAGGTGTGTCCCCAGTAGGTTTGCCATCCGCCGACAAAATACGCTAGCAACGGAACTAGAACCACACATGTTCCAGCGAGCGCCAACAACAGTTTTACCGCAGCTCTCATAGGGGTTTCCTCTCTTTCAAAGTTCTATTTTAATTCTTCTTTGGGAGTTAGGCTTTCTTCTGGGCTAGGGTCATTACGTGCGCCTTGTCGTAGGGTTCAAGCGGAACCACTTCTTCGATGTGGAAGCCTCGTTTTCTGAGGACGTTTATCTCTCTTTCATAGATTTCTGAGGGTTCTCGTGTTACGTCTATACTTTGGGCTTTTACAGCGAGCATAGCCCAGCCTTCGGGTTTTAGGAAAACGTCTGCGTTGTCAGCTAGGATTTTTGCTTGTTCCGGTTGAGCTACGTCGCAGTATATCACGTCTACTTCCGCCACGAACATGGCGTATTTTTCTGGGAAACGGGCGTCTTCGAGCAGCGGCGACATGTTTGTGCGGTATGCGCAGACGTTGTCTACGAGTTCACGTATGGCTCGGGAGGCGAATTCCACGCAGTAAACGTGTCCATTTGCGCCGACAATGTCGGAAACGTGGCTGGCGGTGGTTCCGGAAGCCGCGCCTAGGTACAAGACTTGGGCTCCGGGTTTTATAGGCACACGGCTCAAATCTTTTAGGATAGCCGCCGCAAGCTTGCTTCGGAAAGCATCCCAGAGACGATACTCCACACGTTTGAAACGCACCAGCTTCTCGCCGTAGACGTTTCTTCCCGGAGCCAAGTTTCGAGTTGCCAGCCTTCTCGAACCGTCTTCGAGGATTGCCCAGTATATTCCGGGGAATTTTGGGTGAGGTTTAACTTCGACGGGCATGTCTCCTTCTTCCTCGACGTTTAGCTTTCTTTTCCTTTTTCTTAGGGCGGATAGGCGGCTGCGAATATTTCGCGTGAATTTCTGTCACCCGTTTTTCTAGGTCTTCTTTTAACCGTTCGCCTATGTATTTGCCTCCGAAGGCGTCTGTTCGTGCGGCGATAGCGAGTTTCCCAGCGAGGGCACGGGCGATTTTTCCACGCTGCCACCTTTTGGCTTGATGCAAATAGGTATGTTGAAAAATTATCCCATGCTTCGGCGGACGTGTCCCTGTTTTTAGCGATCGGAACAAGGCTTTTTCTGCACCTAAAACTTGGATTGTGCTCGCAGGCATCTTCGCTAGATTTTGAAGCCCGCCAGCAAGAGCGATTAGCCTTGCTCCGAGGAGCGAGCCTACTAGGGCTTTTACGTTGGGCGCCACCTCTTCCATAACCGTGTCCACGTAGGCTTCAAAGCGTTTCCTCAAGTCATAAAGCTCGAGGATTCTTTTGCTCAAGGTTCGAATCTGTTCTAGGTCTTCAGCAGCGAGCTCGGCGCCCATGGAAGCCGAAGCTGCCTCAGCGATTTTCGCAGCCTTCTTCGCTGGAACACCTTCATTTTTTAGGTTTTCTACGGTGAAGTTTTCTCTTTCGCCGAGCTCGGAGACCAACCGCGCGTAGGTTTCGTGTTTCTCCACAAGCCGGTCGAGCTCCGGAAAATGCAGTCCATACCATTCCCTTAGACGTCCCATGAAAAGGTTCGCGGTTTTGTCCAAATCATCTATCGTTTGAATAGCTTGCGCAACCATCAAATCCCTTTTTTCCACAGCCCGCTTCACTTTCATTTTTGCCAATTCGAAGGTAACTCTCCGAATCCAATCCGTAAGCTGCGAAGAATCCTCTACAAAACCCGTTTCCTGAGCTATCTTCGCCATGTTTCTCCGCAGAAAAGCCTTAATTTCAGAAAGCTCAGCTGTTGTAGCGGTTATTCCCAGCGTTTCTTGCGTTTTACGGGCAGTTTCGCCGTTTTCGAAGACAAATTCAGCGTAGCCTTTGTTTTGCAAGCGTTGAACCAGCGAAGCAAGCTCTTCAACGAGCTTTCCCGATTCTATGCCGTGGAGAATTTGAGCGGCTTTAACGGGGTCTCTGGGAAACAAAGCGTAGTCTACGAGTTCATTTTCTGGACTGAACGCTAAAAGCCCGAAAGGGCAAGCTAAGATTGAAACTTTCATATTGACTTCTCCATCATCGAGGCTTCTCAGCGCATTAACATTTATCTTAACTAGTGGATAACCTTTACCTTTGAGCGTGCCTAGATGAGTGAACCTTTAACCGTGGAAATCGCCGGCTTGAAACTTTCTAATCCCACCATGCTTGCTTCCGGGATTTTAGGCTTGTCCGCCGCCCCGCTGGAAAGAATAGTTGAAAGCGGAGCCGCAGCCATAGTCACAAAGTCTATAGGATTGAAGCCTCGCATGGGATACGCCAACCCTACGGTAGTGCAGGTGGAATGCGGCTTGATAAACGCCATGGGACTGCCTAACCCTGGGATAGAAAGGTTCACCGAGGAAATCCGCGAAATGAAACATTTAGGCGTCCCCCTAATCGTAAGCG
>QMXC01000102.1 GCA_003661945.1 Candidatus Bathyarchaeota archaeon
AACTGTGGGGGCGTCTTGGAAAATACGCGTAAAAGTGCCGAGTATAAGCTGGGCGCTGGTAACCGCTTCAACACCCAAAGGAGGAACAGAAAAGCTCCTGATGGTGATAAAGGCTCTTCCAAGAACAACAACAGTAATAACGGTGCCTATCAGATAACCCCTTCTTTTTGTCAAACCTATCGTACTAGAGGAGATAAGCCGTCTCCCCACGTAGCCTTATTCTTTCCGCTTTCCCTTTTTCTCAACCATTTCTAAATATTCTTTAGCGGTCTTTTCCACATTCCACTTATAGCCCTTTAGCGTTTGTTTAAGCGCTTCTTCAGACCGTTTCCTTCTTTTGGAGAGCACGTAATACCATACGGCTATCAACGGAGAGAGAAGCGCGGCGAATGCGCTCCACGCTCCAACAGGCCCATAAAAGGCTCCCATATAAACCATGGCTAGAATAACTATGAAAGGATAAGCCCCAACAGTAATACCCAATAGAACAAGCTCAAGAAGAGCTGACCATTCTATCTTACTCAAACAAATTTTCCTCCATCTAACTGATGGAAACCTCAATATAAAAGCTTTAGTCACCAGTAAGAGTTCTGGTGCGGCCGCCGGGATTCGAACCCGGGATCGCAGGCTTGGAAGGCCTGTGTCCTAACCAGACTAGACGACGGCCGCTTTTCCGTGTTTGACATATGAGTGAAGCTTTCAGATTTAAATTTCGCGTTTCTACACTTTCGAAGCGAAGAAGGTGTGCAGCATACTTAGGAGTTTTTGTGGAATTTTAGGCACACGGTTTTCCGCGCGGGCTTTTTCGAAGAGGGGTTTTCGATTTTCACGTGGAAATGTGTCGCATTCAATCCGTTCATGAAGTGACATTCGCCTCAGCCGCTTCTTCTAGCTTTTCCCCTCCGCCTATAACTTCTGTTCTCCTCAAGTTTTTCACTCGCCAGTTTTGCCAGAACCGCCTTGTTAGACGCGCAGATTTCGGTTCTCTTATTTACCCTTAATGGAAGAAAATATAAGATTGCCCTCGTTTTAGTATTTTGATGGTGAGTTGTTCAAATCGAAGAAGTTCATCGCTGGCTTTCTGAGCTTTGTTTCCATGCTCTTTTTATTGTTGCCGCTGCTTTTTCCTTCCTCGTTCACTCAAAATCATAGCGTCGTTGTGGATGGCAATCCTGATGATTGGGTTGGAAAGGCTCCGCAGGCTGAAAATTCTGAAGCTTATGATGGTGGGGAATACATTTGGCGTGACGCGGCTAATGATGATAGTGGAGACGGAGACTATGTTTACCCTTCAAATCCCGTTTTTGACACGTATCCCGAGGATGACCAAGTCTACGACCTCATAGAATGGAGAGTCACGTGGGATTCGAACTATGTTTACTTCTTGTTTCGAGTGGCTAACATTACAAACTCTTGGAACAGTTCAAGAGGTTTCAGCCATCAGCTGCCAATTGTCCTCATAGACAAAGACCGGGCTCCCGGTTCTGGCAGAACCGACGTGATAAGGGGCGCAAACTGTCGAGTTTCAAGCGAAGCTGCTTGGGAATGGGCTGTTTGGGCTTCAGGTTGGGGAATTGGAGCTGAGGACGCGTATGGAAATGTCTACGAGGATTCCTCTTTCGTCGGCGCTCAAGTCGCCGGAGCCTCCACCACCAACTGCATCGAAATGGCTGTTCCCATCTCCTACATAGGCGACCCAACTGGGCAGACATGGCGTTTCTACGTGATTCTTGGACCAGAGGAGTTTTCTCATTGTCGAAGAGTAGATGAGTTTCCAAGCGAATGGGCAATTGGAGGCGGTGAAGGAGACGCTGAACATTGGGGAGATGACCCTAACTTTTTGGATTTGGCTTTCTATAGTTCAACGGAAGAGCAGGAAGCAGAGTTAGGCGAGTACAAGTACACGGGTGAAACCGTGATTTTGAACGGTTATAAAGATGTAACTTTCAACGGGGAAGCTTTCGGGGGCTCGCTGGAGATAGAGGGCCTAGAGACCGTTATGAATGGAACAGAAGATAGGACTGTTCTCTTTAATGTTACGTGCAGATTGGATGTTGCGGAAACTCACATATACAATGTAACTGTTTGGGTCGCCGGGATTTCTCCAAACACTACATGCGAAGAGGACTACAGCTTTTCGTTCAGCGAAAACAGTTTCCTGTTAGCGCCGGGACAGTCTCGAACAGTTACGCTTCTCGTTGAATATTTAGGCAACTGTTCCCACTCCTTTCTTTCTTCTGGCTCGTATTCAGTGATGGTTTCGGCAAACTTTACATGTGACGTGGAGAATGTTCAACGAACCGCGGTGAACGGGTTTGAGGTTTTATCGTCGGTTCCGCCAATCGGCGGGCAAGCTCGCCGGATCGACGTAATACTTCTTTTCCACTTTAATCAGAATCTGGTTCCCTACGGTGACCAAGCCAACGACGCATGTTACGTGGGGCTTTTGAAAACTCTGCGGAAGCATCCTCAATCAAAGTTCGCCATTCATATTTCCGGCTGTCTTCTAGAAGATCTGCAATGGTTTAACAATACCGCTATACAGCTCGTTCGGGACGGTGTGGAAGAGGGGCAATTCGAAGTGATAGGAAGCACGTATATTCAAAACATCATGTATTCGACAAGAATGAACGATACGGACTACCAGTTCAACGAAATGCAGATTAAAAAGCACAGGGAGCTGATTCAGAAGATCTTTGGAGTAGCTCCCAAAGGCTTCTGGAATCCTGAAAGAACATGGTCTCAAAGCTTTGTTCCCTTGCTCGTGAGAAACGGATACGAGTACACCCAAGTGGAAGACTACATTTTGGAGAGAAGTGGAGCGAGCGGAAGTGAATACTTGGTTAGAACAACTTCTCTTAATGGAAGTCAGCTTGTAATCTTTAACGATGACAAAAACTTCGAGGGAATAGTCAACGGCGCCATAGACAGCGGAGACGCTAGCTACATGGTTGACTTCCTCTGGGAACAGTACAACCTAGACGTGAACGACCAGTTTGCTGTATGCTACTTTGAAGATGCTGAGGCAACGGGACTCTGGGACTATGAAAACGGCGAAAATCCGCACATAGACTGGAATAACCTCGATCAGATATTGACGGTTCTGGAAAGCCATCCTTGGATAAAGCTAACTACGTACGAAGAATTTTTGAAAAATCACGCTCCAGCTGAAGATGTTTCCCCAGTTTTGGATGGGGCAGCAACATGGATGGGCGGAGACTCATGGTTCGACCAAAACAATTCGCCACTTATGAATGGTTATCGAGCCTTTTTCAACCAGATAAGAAATTACCTGAACCGTGTCAATCAAACAATCCAAGAAGCAAAGCAGCAAGGAAAAGACACGGAAGCAGCCGAAAAAATGCTTTCTCACGCTTGGACAACCCTTCTAGCGCACCAGTACGAGTTTGGCTGCTTCAGCCAACCAAACAGAACAGAACTAGAACTCGCTAGAACAGCACGGGTGGCTGCCGAAGCAGCGTTATACTCGTTGAATCCTTCAAGTGAGACGGAGATAGACGAAATTGACGTAAATGACGATGGAACAGTGGAGGTTGTCGTCCGGAACCAGTTCAACTTTCTAGTGTTTTCAAGGAGAGGTGGACGGCTTCTCTACTGGTTTGACATAGTCAACGGAGAAGAGCTCGTTGGAAACGAGAACTTTCTGTACTATCTTGAACCTTACACCGACGACAATCGCTATGTTCCAGCCCTTCGAAAAGGAAACCCGCTCTGGCCTTGGCTTTCGGGAAATAATCTCATCCCTTGGGATAAATACAAACAGTTTATTATTCGACGCAGAGCCTTGAATGATTATTTGAAAGTGGAAGGAGAATATATCGGCGGTTCGAATCTAACCCTTGTTAACGCAGAGTACACTTTGGAAGGGCTTGAAAACAACAGCGTCATCTTTTCTTACTCCTCCGGTGAAATAACCCTCAAAAAACAAGTAAGCATTCCCCCCTCAAACAGCGAAGTTCAAGTCCACTATTCCATAGTTTACCGAGGGAGCTCACCAACCGACTTGGAGTTAGAGATCGAAAGTGAATTCTGCCCCTCCTATATGACCGTGATGGAAGCTGGAAGAGATATTCTTCAATACTGGTCAAATAACCAAATAGTATCCGAGGAACAGCTAAATTCCCTTAGCAACGTCGGAGTTCTTAATGTTCAGACGGGCGAGCTAGTTAAGTTCGCTCCAGTTAACTCTACAATATCATTACGCGGAGACCAGCATAAAGATGTCTTTGGAAAAATCTTAGCTGCAAAGTTCGAGCTCCTCGGAGTGGCAAACACTACGGTTAACTTCTGCTTTTCTATCAGCTGGGAAAAGATAACGCCGCAACAATTCTTCTTCAGAGAAATTAGAACTGAAAATGGAAAACTTGTGGTGGAGGTCCCTACATACATCCGAAAGGTAGTAGCGTGTTACCAACAAGACGGAGAAACCGTTAACAAAACCTTGAAGTATTATGGTGCGCAAACCGTTTACACAGAGCTTCCACAATCACCTTATCGCATAATAATTCAGGACCTATACGGCAACACCTACACGTTTGTTCCAGCTCAAGGAACAGTTTCCTTCTCGAATCTAAAGGGAAAAATTCCAGTGAACAAAATAAGCCTCCAATGCAATCTTCAGGTAAAATTTGGAACAAGCCTCCTCGTCATTTTTTATGACTGGAATGAAACCTTAGAAGGAAATGTTACCCTATGGAGTGGAGCGTCGCCAACAAACGTTTCCCTAAGCTTAAATGTCTCTCATCCCCAAGGAAAACTGATAAAAAAGGCTTTACTGGTAATAGCAGATGAGCAAGGCACACCCATAACAACACTCGGGTCTTTTGTTACCTGCAGACGAACCCTAATGGAACGAATTGTGGAACTCGACAAATTGTGGCCCTACGCCACGCCGGAGGAAAGAACTCTCATCGAAGCAGAATACACCATGATAAAAGAGGCTTGGCAAACAGCTCCAGCCGGATAACGCTCACTCGCTACGGGTCTGTTTCTCCGAAGTGTCTTGCTGCTAGGCCTATGTCTCTCATGTTAATTTTCCCGTCGTACACGATGTCGTAGTTTGCGTTGTATTCTGGGTCGCCCTCCTGGCTTCCAAA
>QMXC01000103.1 GCA_003661945.1 Candidatus Bathyarchaeota archaeon
CTCGCACCCGGCAGCGGCAGCAAAAAAGTGTATTTTGGAAATAGCGGAACCGAAGCCGTTGAAGCAGCTATAAAACTTGCGAAGTGGCACACTCGGAAGCCTCTCTTCATCGGTTTCATCAGTGCTTTCCACGGTCGAACAACGGGTTCGCTTTCTTTCACTGCAAGTAAGCCAACTCAGCGGCGGCATTTCTTCCCGCTTATGCCCGGAGTAACGCACGTGCCTTATCCTTACTGTTACCGCTGTCCTTTCAAACAAACGTTTCCCAGCTGTAACTATTGGTGCGTTGACTTCATTGACGAGTTTGTTTTCAGCAAATATGTGCCTCCTGAAAACGTTGCGGCTATACTCTTCGAACCCATTCAAGGCGAAGGCGGCTACGTGGTTCCCCCGGAAGGGTATTTCCAACGTTTGAAGAAGCTAGCTGACAAATACGGTATACTGCTAATCGACGATGAGGTTCAAGCCGGTATGGGTAGAACTGGAAGATGGTTCGCCATCGAACACTGGAACATTGAACCCGACGTTGTCTGCATGGCTAAGGCGTTAGCTTCCGGAATGCCCTTAGGCGCCACAATAGCTAAGGCGAAAATTATGGATTGGGAAGGCGGCTCGCACGCCAGCACTTTCGGCGGAAACCCCGTTGCCTGCGCAGCTGCCGTGGCGACGATAAATGTGATACGTGAGGAGAACTTGTTGGAAAACGCATCTCAGCAAGGCAACTATATAATGCGGCGTTTACGCGAGTTCGCTGAAAAAAGCGAAATAGTCGGCGACGTAAGAGGTAAGGGGCTCATGATAGGCGTCGAGATAGTGGAAGACAAGAACTCGAAGAAGCCCGCGCCTGAAAAAGCAAAAGAAATAATGCTGCGTTCTTGGCGCCGAGGAGTAGCAGTCATCACCTGCGGAACCTCAACGGTGCGGATAGCCCCTCCGCTAAACATAACCAGAGAACTCGTAGACGCGGCTCTCGACATAATCGAAGACGTTATAGGCGAAGTGGAAAAAGAATCCGCCGCCTAGCCCTCCGTTTTCTATTCGTTTATTTTTGGAAAATTATTTAAGGCGTTGTAGTATTTCCTTTATAGCTTCATGACTAAATTGAGTTGGGAGCAGTATTCCGGTTGGATACGGCTCTAAAGAAACGTACGCTTGAAAGGTGGCTGGAGATGGAAGGTGTGTGCGAAGACGATTCGTTTGGTGACCAAAATGAGAGCAGCCAGTCTTTCCTTTCGGTCTTTTCGACGCAAAATCTCCAGCCCATTAACTTCTCAGCGGACTTTTTCTTCCCGTAATGTTAAGACGCTGTGGAAAACATTTAATCAGTCTTTATCCGCCTTTGTTATGAATCTTCTGGGACTCGTCGCCGGAGGGCTGGTTGCGTTTTATTTCGGGCTTTTTTCTAAGGAACCATGGATTATCCTTCTTTATCCAGCTATCCTAAGCTCTAGAGGGGTTATCGGCGGGCTACTCTGCGGGCGCCTTAGCACAGGATTGCATCTAGGTGTTATTTATCCAAAATTCGTTGGCAATACACGGCGTTTTTATTCACTCATTCAAGCTCTCATCGTTTTAGCTTTCCTTTCCGCTTTCTTCACATCGTTGGTGGCGTTCCTTTTCACCTACGTGTTGTGGGGTGTTTCTCCAGCGGCTTTTACCTCTATTCTGTTCTTTGTTGTTGCTACAATGGCGTTGTCTATTCTGCTGGTTTCGCCATTAACCATAGGCATATCCTTCCTCTCTTTCAAAACTGGATTAGACCCCGATGTTGTCTTGTATCCAATTCAATCCTCAACCGCTGACGTCTTAGTCACATTTTGCTATGTTTCCGTGCTAACCCTGTTCTTTTCTTACGGCTTTTTAGGATGGATGGTCATACTCGCTATATGCTTCGTTTTCGCCTTGTTAGCTATCTATTCTATGGTAAAGAATTTCTCCGATTTGTCTTTCGCTAAAACTTTACGTGAGGCTTTTTTCGTAATAGTTTTAGTCAGTCTCATCGTTAATGTAACGGGCTCTTTCCTCGGGCAGATTCGCCGGATAATTGGGAACGTTCCGGAAATCTATGTTGTTTATCCAGCTTTGAACAGCACTATTGGCGATTTAGGCGCTGTTGTGGGCTCAACTGCGACGACCAAACTCGCCTTAGGCACGCTTGATTCTTCCTTCTTAAGCATAAAAGGACACGTCGCAGAAATCACCGGTTCATGGGCGGCTTCTGTTATCATGTTCTCTGCGTTTTCCGTTTTCGCCGTGGTTGTTCAAGGAGGAGTTCCACCCTTCTTTTCTACGTATCTTCTTTCTTTGCTGCTTTTGACAAACGTTATCGCTGCTTTCTGTATGATACTCATTTCGTACGCTGTGGGCATAATTACCTTCCAGAAAGGACTGGACCCCGATAACTTTGTAATTCCCATTGAGAGCTCGCTGGCAGATACCATGACAACGCTCGCGCTTCTCATAGCGTTAACCTTAATCGGATGACGACGCTTCGCTCTGCTGGAGCGTAAGAAACTTATATCGGTGTTTAACGTTTAACTATGCTGGAAACCAGTTTAAAACTGGAGAGACCTTAAACGAATGTCAGAGTTCGAAAAAATAGAGTATGAGCCCCACTCGGTGCGTGAGCTTCTCCTCGAGATGAAAGACACCTCGGAACTAATGATAGACCTAGCGTATTCCGCTGCTCTTTTCAACGACCGCGAACTGGCCGAAGAGGTGTTAGAACTAGAAAGTCACGTTGACTTGTTAGCTTACCAGCTAAACATGAGCACGATGATTGCTGCCCGCGACCCTGAAGACGCCGAATCCCTAGTAGCCGTGCTTAAAGTCGCGTCAAGTGCAGATAAAATTTCAGACGCAGCGGCAGATATCGCCGCAATAGTGCTGCGCAAAATAGGCGTTCATCCCTTGGTCTCAAAAGTCTTCAAAAAGGTCGAAGAGGGACTTGTGAAAGCTATTGTAAAGTCTAACTCTATCTTGGCTGGAAAAAGCTTAGATGAGCTGGAGCTTGCGGCGAAAATAGGAGTGGACATCACCGCAATACGTCGGCAGAGAAGATGGATTATCAACCCTAAAGGCAGCGAAAGAATTCGAGAGGGCGACGTGCTTTTCGCCCGAGGCTCCCACACGGGTGTAGAAGAGCTGAAACAGCTTGCTGACGGCACTCTTCGAAAACTGGAGGACGAAACGTAGATATGCCTAGCCAAGAACAAATCGAAAAAATCGTTGAGAAACTGGCAGAGCTTAAGGACACGTCCGAACTCATGCTGGACCTGGCTTACTCTGCAATTCTGCTGAACAGCCGTGAACTGGCAGAAGAAGTCGAAGAGCTAGAAGAACACGTGGACGAGCTGCACACGGAATTCGAACTCTTAGTGTTGTCCAGCGGCTTCAAACGCCAAGAATCCAAACACTTCTTGGGGCTGATACGCATAGGAGTAGTAACCGAAGCCATCGCAGACGCTGCAGCTGAAATGGCTGAAGTGGTACTTCGCCAGCTAGAACCGCACCCAGTACTGAAAATGGTAATAAAAGAAGCTGAAGAAACCGTTCTCCGCGTACAAGTTTCAGAAAACTCGCCCTTGGCTGATAAAACCATGCGTGAAGCTCGAATTCCTGAGAAAACGGGGATGTGGGTGCTAGCGATAAGGCGTGGAAACCGATGGATACGTCCAAAACCGCGGACAAAAATACGTGCTGGCGACATATTGATTGCGTCTGGCTACGCCGAAGGAGAAGAAGACCTCAAACAACTAGCCACTGGACAAACAAACCAAGAAGAAACCGGCTAGATGAAGTTCTATATCCGTGGTCTTGGGATAAGGCTATTTTCGAAAAACTTTTAGGCTAGCCTAACCTTTTTAGAATAGTTGAATATGGCTGCCCAAGTCTCTAGAAGAGCTGAAGACTATCTAAGAATTATTTATGAAGTCGTATCTAGAAAGGGTTACGCCCGCATAAAGGACATAGCTATATCACTTAATGTCAAACCTGCAACAGCTGTAGAAATGATGAAGAAACTCAAACATGAAAACCTCGTGAACTATGAGAAGTATGGCGGCGTTACTTTGACTCCTCGTGGAAAAGAAATAGCTGAAATCGTTAAAAAACGCCACGACGTGTTTCAAAAATTTCTTGAAATACTGCTTGTTCCAAAGGACATAGCTTCAAAAGACGCTCATATACTTGAACATCAATTGGACCCAAAAACAATACTGCAATTCACTCGTTTCGTAGAATTCGTAGTTTCTTCTTCAGAGCGCCCAAAATTTGTGGAAAGGTGGATGGAGCACTTTCGAAAATATTGCGAACAACAAGAACGCAGCAAAATTTAGGGCGAACTTGAATTTTCCAAATGTATTTCGGTTTACCCATCCGACTCTAACATGTTTAGGGTAATTTCCAAATAAGCCTAAATACCAAGTTTTAGGTAGCCCTAGAATTGCAAGGGAGCCCTAGAAATGGAGAAAAGGCTAAGCGAGCTTCAACCGGGAGAGAGGGGAGTAATAACTCGCATAGAGGGTTCTGGAGCCACCGTAAGAAGAATGTTAGACATGGGGCTCGTAAAAGGCACGGAAATAACCGTAATACGGAAAGCGCCTCTCGGAGACCCCGTTGAATTTCTGCTGAAAGGATACAACTTGAGCCTAAGAAGAAAAGAAAGCGAACACGTCTACGTGCGTGTAGAAGAAGGAGGCACGAAATGATGGGGGTTCCTCTTGCAATGCTTTCTACGAATGAAGAAGCAGTAATAATCACGCTCGCGGGAGGAAAAGGACTGGTTCGAAGGCTTTCAGAAATGGGTTTCACACACGGAACAAAAGTCAAAGTTCTGCATTCCGGCAATCCAGGTCCCGTGCTGGTAAGCATACGCGGCTCCCGCGTAGCCCTCGGAAGAGGTGTAGCCATGAAAATCATCGTAAACCCCAGAGAGGCTTCCTCATGATAACCGTAGCTGTAATAGGCAACCCGAATGTAGGCAAATCCCTAATATTTAACAACTTAACCGGTGGGCGAGCTCACGTTGGAAACTGGCCTGGAAAGACCGTTGAGAAGAAAG
>QMXC01000104.1 GCA_003661945.1 Candidatus Bathyarchaeota archaeon
AGACCGTTTCCAGCTAATCCTCGAAATCTTCGCCAAAAGAGCATCCACAACGGAAGCTAAACTCCAAATTCAACTGGCTAAACTGAAATACGAGCTTGCGCATGCAAAGGAAAAAGTTAGGCTTGCAAAAAAGGGTGAACAACCCGGTTTCATGGGGCTCGGCGCCTACGAGGTTGACGTATACTACGAAACCGTGAAACGGGAAATTCATACCATACAACGGAAACTCCGGAAAATCCGTAAAAAACGCAGTTTACACCGCGCCCGTAGATTGGAACTCGGATTCCCCACTGTTTCCCTAGCTGGATACACCAACGCTGGGAAAAGCTCCCTATTTAACGCTCTAGCGCAAGAAACAGTTCAGGTTGACAACGGGCTGTTCACCACGCTTTCAACAACCACCCGGTTGACCAATTTCTGCGGCAAAAAAATGCTTTTAACCGACACCGTTGGCTTCATCAACCGTCTACCAATAACGCTCATAGAAGCTTTCCACTCAACACTCGAAGAAACAATATTCTCCGACCTCATCTTGCTTGTGGTAGACGCAAGCGAACCTATACAAACTATCGAAAACAAGCTTTCATGCTGTTTCGAGACGATAGAAACGATAGGTGCCTCCGGAATCCCCCTCATTACAGCGCTGAACAAAATAGATTTACTGACTAAAGAGAACCTGCAACAGAAGCTTGAAAGCCTCGGCGATCTGGCTCCAAACCCCGTTCCTATATCCGCCCTTTACGCGGTAAACCTCGACTTGCTCAAAGAAGAAGTGGCGCGGCATATAAAGGCATACGTTCAAGCTTCTTTCTCAATTCCTTTAAACGACGAGACAATGTCATTTCTCTCGTGGCTTCACATGCGCACTCATGTTCAGTCGCTAAAATATGATGGTGATGCGGCAAACGTTGTTTTTGAAGCTGTCCCTCCATTCGCAAACAAGGTGAGAAAATACGTGGAAGAACACGACGGCGCATTCAAAGTAATCAACGGTTAAAGCGGAAAAAGGTGAAGCATAATGCCCAAAGTTTACGTCTTGAGATGGGGGCACCGTCCCAACAGGGATAAACGTTTAACCACTCATGTAGCTCTCACAGCCCGAGCGCTCGGAGCGTCAGGCATGTTTCTTTCCGACATAGAAGACCCCGTTGTCGAGCAAACGGTGAAAAAAGTTGTTCAACGATGGGGCGGCCGTTTCCGTTTCGAGATGGGGGTTCCGTGGAAGAAGACAATAAAGCAATGGAAGGCGAAAGGCCGCATCGTGGTGCATTTAACCGCTTATGGAGAAAACATCCAAACAAGCGATGTTCTGGAACGTGTAAAGGCTACGGGAAAAGATGTCTTAGTCATAGTTGGAAGCCAAAAAGTTCCCAGCGAGTTTTTCTCTCCAGAGATTTCTGACTTCAACATTGCCATAGGAAACCAGCCGCATTCAGAATGTTCCAGCCTAGCGGTTTTCCTTGATAGATACTTTGAAGGAAAAGAACTCGCTAAAGAATTCGACAACGCAGAGATGAAGATAATTCCGCAGAAGCATGGAAAGAAAGTGATTCAAGCATGCTAGTTTGATTCGGATTCGACAAAGAGTTTTAAGTTTCAGTTTTCCTATTATTTATAGGGATGAGGCGTAAAAAGGAAGTTGAATTCGAGGAAACACAAAATGTTTTCCATAGTTGACGACGACACCTTAATGAAAGTTGCAGCCTCACTAGGCAACGAAGAAGCGGTAAAAATAGTTGAAATACTCAAAAACTCCGGAGAAATCACAGACGACCAAATCGCAAACAAGACCGGAATACGCTTAAACACCGTTCGAAAAATACTCTACAACCTCTACAGTCATTCCCTCGTCAGCCTAAGAAGAACCCGAGACGAAAAAACAGGATGGTTTATCTTCCACTGGAAGCTTCAACCAAACCAGCTAGAAGGCTTCATACTGAGTCAGAAACGCCGAGTACTAGAAAAACTTGTGACAAGGCTGGAATACGAAAAGAACCATGATTTCTACTACTGCTACACGCCTGGATGCAAACGTATACCCTTCGAAGACGCTGTAGAACTCGTGTTCCGATGTCCAATCTGCAACAAGCCTCTGGTTCATTACGACAACACGAAAATAATCGAAATCCTAAACCAGAAAATCGAGCAACTGAGGAAAGAACTCGGTGAATAAGCCCCTTCCATCCAGAAAAGAAGCAATCGAAATTCTACGAAAAGCTGGATGCTCCAAAAACGTTATAAAACATTGTATAGCTGTCGCCGAACTCGCAACAAAAATCGCTGAGGCTTTTTCAAAAAAGGGAATAAACGTAGACAAAAAACTCGTAGAAATAGGAGCCCTTCTGCACGATGTTGGAAGAGCCAAAACGCACACCGTGCATCACGCAGTCGAAGGCGCAAAAATAGCTGAACAGTTCGGAATGCCCGAACCAGTAATCCGCATAATAAAACGCCACGTAGGCGGAGGCATATCCCCTGAAGAAGCAAAAAAACTGGGATGGCCAAACGATGTTTACGTGCCTCAAACCGTAGAGGAGAAAATAGTTTCTTACGCAGACAAACTAATCCAAGGCCACAAGCGTGTTCCCATACAAAGCACCATTGAGGAAATGGCAAAAGAAATCCCAGAAGACGCCGTAAAACGGTTGTGGAAACTGCATCAAGAAATAACAAGCGTGACAAGGGATTTTTAAATGCCGAAAATAACGCTGTTACAGAAGATTTACGGCTCAAACAAGCCAGAAGACTTCCAAGAAGCCTTCAACGAGCTTTTCAAACAGCTCAAGGTAAAAACCGAAATCTGCGGCGTAACCCCTCGAGGATGGCTTCAAATAAAACTTTCCGGAGAAGACCAAAAATTCGCCCTAAACTATCTTCAAAAACACTTCGGACTCTGCCCAGAAAAACTCGAAAACCTAACAAAGTTCTCCACAATAAGGGGCAGAATAACCCATCTTGGAAAAAGCAAGACCCAGCTACGTGTCGACATCGGAATTTTCAAGCCTAAAAACATAGACGCCGTTGTTCCGTTGCAAAATTTGCAAGCTCAACTACTAGACGGAAAGAAGTTTGCCCTCCGAAAAATAATTGAACTCTTCGGATTAGCAGAAAACTTTCCCCTAACCGTAGAAATATGCGGCGCAGCTCAAGAAAACGGAACAATAAGTGCGGTTCTATCCGAACAACAGATTTCCACGTTCTCCAACTGGACTGAAACCCTCCTGGATAAGCTTCTCGTTTTCGGAGCTTCTCTGCCCGCCGTTGAATACGCAGTTAAAAAATCCGGATACGCACGAAACGTGGTTGAAATCGAAACTTTAGGGTTCCTTGAACACGCAGTTACATGCAAACTCGGAACCCAAGCCGTAGGACTAATCCCCAAAATGGGAAAGCTCCTACCCGCAGCGCTGTTAACAGTTTTCTCCCCAACAAAAATCATCAAACTACGAGGTTAAACATGGTTGCTGGGAAATGGGCCGGGCCGGACTTGAACCGGCGACCTTCGCCTCGTAAGGGCGACGTCCTACCACGCTAGACGACCGGCCCCTTTTCGACACTATATTTGCCCTAACTTTCTATCTTATTAACTTTCACACGTTTCAGTCTTCTTTCAATAGAAGACGTTTCCATAAAATTCTTATTGTGAAGGTAACAAAATACTTTTGCTCAAATTCTGAATTAGAAGAAGGAGAGAAAATATGAACCTCACAACACTAAACCTGCATAAAACGAGATTAACCGCAGCAATCTTTGCAACGTTGTTGTCGCTGTCAATGTTTATCGCCGTTGCACCAGCCGCTGTAGTCCCCACATCCACGGCTCCCTCAGTAGCAGCTCTTCAAAAAATTCCACACGCTCTTCTTCCATCGCTGAACAGCCCTGAACCCGTTAACATCATTGTTGAAGTTACGGACAAGGCTGCCGTAATAGACGCGGTGGAAGCCCTTGGCGGCGAGGTAACCCAAGTTTATAAGACAGTAGACGCAATAGCGGCTTCGGTTCCAGCGGACAAAATAATTCAACTAGCTGAAAATCCGGCTGTAGTTAAAATCTACGAAGACACAGTTCGCTATCTAGCCTCTGGGCCAACAAGCCAGATGAAGGAGGAACTTCCTCCAGAACCTACTGAATCAGCCCCGCTCATGGAAACCATTGAATCAAAAGTAATCGACGTTAAGCAAGTTCCCAAAATAGCTGCGGAAGTTACTCCGAACGGATACGCAGTAGCGGACTTAACCGAATCCACGCCTATCTGGGAAGAAACCGGCTACGGCGAAGACAGCTTAGTCGCCATAATCGACACGGGATGCTGGCACCAACCCTACTATGACCCTGACTCCGGACGATGGTTTTACCCTTGGTACTACGGCAACGTAATTGACGGAGTTGACATAAGCGCCGACGTAGGCACCCCCTACGAAGGATATGACAATCCGATGAACCACTACCACGGATGCGGAGTAGCATCCTTCATCGCCGCCCACGTTGAACTAGTATTTAGCCCTGGACACTACTGGGGTCTCTCAATTCTCGAATACTGCCCTGACGCCGGCTACATAGACGACGAAGGATACATTCACGTGTTCGTGTTCGGAGTAGCGCCTCTAGCCCAAATATACGCCATCAAAATCTTCGACCACACAGGCGCCGGAGTCGCCACCTCGGTGGTTATGGCGGGAATCGACATAGCCATCCAGCTTAAACTAAACGGCACCTACGACATCGACATAATAAACATGAGCCTAGGCGGCGGAGTAGGCGCAGACGGAGAAGACCCGCTCGACCTACTCGTAGACGAAGCAACTGACGCTGGAATCCTCGTAGTAATCGCTGCCGGAAACGAAGGACCCGCCCCGCTGAGAGTAGGCTCACCCGGCAGCGCTAAAACAGCCCTAACAATGGGCGGCGCTTCAGACCCGGTTCACGAACGCGTTCTAGGAAACATACTGTTA
>QMXC01000105.1 GCA_003661945.1 Candidatus Bathyarchaeota archaeon
CATCCTTTCGCTCCAAGCTTGACAGCGACGATTTCAACACCTTCCTGTAGGAGCTTTCGCGCACCTTTCCGGTAGTCCGATTCTCCGGTTAGGAGTTTCAGTTCGCCCGCGTTGGGCAGTACGGCGAATGCCCGGTCGAGGAAAACGCTTAAACCTCGCAGTCCTTTTCTCGCGTAGAGTTCCCCGGGGTCTAGGGTTAGCTTAACGTTTTCCGGAAGCTTCTCCACGAGCTTTTTTTGAGCTTCGAAGGGTTTTTCACCTATAAAAGAGGTTATGTGTAGAAAACGGGTTTTAGAGGCATATTCCACGTTTATTTCTTCAAAGCTTAGGGTGTCGTTTACGCCGGGGTCTACGTAGAGCGCTCTGTCACCTTTATCGTCTACGAAGCCGAGCACGATTCCAGACTTTCCGGTTTTTGAGATAACAACTGCTTCGGTGTTTACTCCTTCCTGTTTGAAGGCCTCGAGGAGTTTTTCGCCTTCTCGGTCTCTAGCGACTTTTCCTATGTATCCGGTTTTTAACCCTAACCGAGCCAGCCCCACTATAGTGTTAGCTGCCGAGCCTCCGCAAGCCTCTTTGAAAGACTTGATGAAGCTTTCTTCTTCTGCCGCGGCAATTTTGCTAACCCTGTACAGCTTATCCATGTTTAGCGCCCCGAAGCCGACAACGTCAAACATCATACACCACTTCTCCCTTCCACAGCGTTTTCCAAACACCCCGCGTTATACGATTGAAACAAAATACAATGCCAGCAGCGCAGTTCCTGAAATCAGTAGCACTAGGGCTAGACGCGGATAGCCTTTAGGTTTCCAAGAGTCTCTCTCAACCATTTCCGAAATAGAATAATCCTCACCGTAGATGACGTCTGCAGCAGCGGCTAAAAGAGAAGCCCTAAACGTGGTTGGAGAGAGACCACCGGAGCCAAGGAACAGAAGGGCACCTGCCAATATGAAAATTAACGCTTCCATAAAAACTAGGTCATTGATGGCGAGATAGGAAACCCGCTGACACAACACGATGTTGATTAGGTAAACAGTCACCACGGTTATTGCAGAATACATCAAGATTTTACATAACGCCTTAACCAGAAATTTTCTAACAGTTTTCCTCTTATTCAACGCCAAATGACCGGCTGAAGCTCTACTAAGAGTTAGAAGCGTTCTAGGACTTAAGGGTTTCATAACTCCAACACTTCTTTCAGCCAAATCCGGTATTTTCCAAGCTTCCCCCCGTAGTTTCCAGCTGAAACCTTCACCACGCCGTCAACATCTAAAACGCTTCTGATTCCAGCCTTCATCGCTTCCTTCACAGCGTTCATGGAAACGCCGTTAATTACGATTTCTGGTATGTATCTCACGTTCTCGGGTACGAGGGATTCCTCTCCTAGACGGGTTTTAAGCGAAGGACAGTATGGATGGTTCGTGGTTGGACCTATGTGGGGAAACTTTGTTTCAGGCTTCGAACCGGCTGAGCACACGTCGAAAGGCGTTATGACGCCTTCTACCTTGTGGATGGCGCTTAGGGCTTTTTCGCCAGCGGTTTTGACGGTTTCTCTGTTTTGGCACATTATCCAGAAGTTGGCGCCCATTACTCCCCGCGCGTAGCCTATGCGTCGTTCTATCTGGAAGTCGGGCACCATTATCGGAACTATTATCATTTCGCGTCCGTAACGGTTTTCAACCCATTCATACCCGTCGCCGCAGTGCCCCACACGTTCCATCATGTCGAGTTGTCCTTCCGGCGAAAATGAGGCGTCAAAAACCGCTGTGAAAGGCTTAACGAGGATGTCTTGGCGAATTCGATAGGAAAGCTCCACCTCAAACTTTTTCAGCGATTCTTGGAAGGATTTGCGGCTGTCGATTCCGCCCCAAAACTGCAGAACCGCGCCTACTCGGTTGTCAGGAGTCTCTTCCGGCGTGAGCCATCTTTCGATGCCTCCTTCAATTCTTCCAATTACGATGGAAGGTGTGGCTGTTGCTTTTTCAGCGGCTTTTCGGAGGGTTTCCTCGTCGTCGGCGGTTACGATTACGCGGCAGTAGATTCCCTCAAAAGCCTCTGCATAAGTGTCCTCGATTTCCACTTTTCCGACATGCATTTATCCCAACGCTCCTACGGCTTCACCCCGCACTTTTTTACGGAACTCCGAACTTTCCCGGGCTACGGCTTCCATGTTCTCACGGGTCACTATTTTAATTTTGGGTAAACCCTCGGGATGAGCACGTAACGCGTGCTCTATGATTCGCGTAGGAACATCAAGTTTGCTAAGGGTTTCCATGTTCCAGTTTTTCGTTAACCGCAATACTTGGTCTCGACCGTGCTCGTGAAAAACCTTTGCTAAGATGCTGGTTACAGCCGTGTTTTGCGATAGAACAGCGATTTCGGCTTCTCTAACAGCGTATCTGTTGCCGTTGAACGAGATGGTTAATCCGCCGCGGCTTCGAACAAGCCGAAAGGATTCCACATCCGTAATGCTGTCGCCGACATACATGACATTCTCCAATTCCACGCCGTGATTTTGTGCTATTTCTTCCACCGCGCGGGCTTTCTCCCCGCCTCCAACCGGGTTAACCTCGCTGAAAATTTTGCCTATGCGCATCTGGGCGATTTCCTTCCAAAATATTTCGTTCAGTCGTTCAATGGTTGTTCTATGCGTTGGGTGCAAGTCGCTGAGTGATTTTGCGTTTCCGGGAATTTCAATCATGGGCATGCCAGCTATTTCTTGGGCTATTTCGCGTAGTTTCTGTTTTTCTTCCGGGGTTATATCATACTCGTCTAGAGCCAGCCGGGTGCAGTAGGCGTTTTGAAACGGGAATTCCATCGTTTCGCATAATGCTTTGATGTAGTGTTCGTAGCTTGTGCTCACTATGTATGTGGGCATGAAACCCCGTATGTAAGCCAAAGTTTGCTTTGCATAAGGCATCAGCAACAAATTTTGCCTAGAGAAAGCCAGCATTTCTCCGTCTGTAACGTCGAAAGCCTTGAAAAAGGGTAGAATTAGCTTCAACGTGTCTCCAGCTTTGTATCCCGGAGGTTTAACTATCTCGGCTAAAACGTCATCGTAGCGGCTTATTACGGCGAAGAGCTTTTCACCTTTCGGAATGAAGTGAGCTGCGAGTTCGAAGGCGTTATCGTTTTTCGATATTGGGCCTTCACAGTCCGAAATGAAAACGCGTTGAGCTTTTCGTTTCACTATGGGCTTCCCCTTAGAACCTGCATGTGCCGAATGCTTTTCGCTACGTGTTCCTTAGAGGCGATGTCGGTTCGATACCATAATGCCCCGCCTTTTATGGCTCTTATACCTTCAATCGAAATGCGTCTTGCTTCTTCGATTGTTTCGCCGACGCCTACCGTGCAGACGGTTCGGGATTTCAACGCGTAGGTTTCGCCGTTCCGCTTCTCCATAGCCGCTGGATATACGCGGAGCCGCGTCCCGTATTTTTCAGCCAACCGGTAAGCTTCGGTTAGGTCTACCGGCGTCCCTATCTCCGCCTTAGAAACACGATCAGGGAACGCTTTCATGTATCCGCCGTAGTTAGGGGGCACCTTGTAGGTTACAACCGCGGCTTGCTGCTCCGTTTCTATACGCGTCAGGTTTCCATCTAGGATTCTGTAGCATACGTCGACGAAGTCTTCCTTTAAGACTGGCAGAATAGCTTGGATTTCTGGGTCGCCTGGGCGGCTGTTGTTTTCGAGGATTTTTGGCTGTTTACCCGTGTGTATGAAGGCTACGTAGAAGGGGATTCCTCGGAGAGCCGTGTTCCCCGTTGAGCCTGTCCATTTTCTGAATATGCGGTTGACAATTTCGATTTCTTTCTCTCTGTCCTGATGGGTCATGAAGGGGAGTTTTTCGCCCTTGTCTTTGTAGGCGCCCATTCCTCCGGTGTTGGGTCCTTTGTCTCCGTCGAAAGCGCGTTTGTAGTCGCGGGTTTCCGGAAGCGGCACCAAGTGTTTGCCGTCGCAGAAGGCTTGGAAGCTTGATTCTTCACCTTCGATTTTCTCTTCAACGATTACGGCGCCGTGCCTAAAATTAGCCATAAAATGTTCGAAAAGCTGTTCACGAGTCGTGAAGTGGTCGCCCCACACACCCACGCCTTTCCCAGCGGCTGGAACATCAGGTTTAACAGCTACTTGATTGTTCAGTTCGTCCAGCCATTCAAAAAGCTCTTTACGCACTTCTTCGGTGTTTGCGTAGTCTTTGGGGTCGAATATTTTGAAACGTGGGTTGACTTCGGGAGCAAACTTCTCGAAAAGTCTTCGCTGGGCAACCTTACTCGCTTCGATAGCGTATTCTCGGGTGGGGCAAATCATGGGTATACGTGTTTCAGCCTCGATTTTGTCGCGTACGCCTTGAATTATGGGTTTTTCAGGACCTACTATGCCGAAGTCTATTTCAGCTTCATGCTTCTTGGCGAAACTGCAGATTTCCTCAACGTTCAAGTCCGGGATTACCACGTGTTTTTCCGCTTTTTCCATGTTAAACGGATTCGCCTGCTTGTCAGCCACATATAAACGCACGTCGTAGTTCGCGCTTCGTTTAAAAGCGTCAATCATCGCCGCTGCCCTTGCGCCGTAGGAAACTACGAGTACGCCTACTTTTTCCATGGAAGCTCACACGTTGAAGTTATTAAACGCTAAAAGCTTAAAAAGTTACCAATCTTTTAGCCGCGTTCTGAACTTAACAGCTTTTCTACTACTTCGACGCCGATGACCATCCCACGCTAATTGCTCCTAAGTTGTTGTTTTTGCAGCTGCATTTTCAAGCAGCTCTGGAATTTCGTAAAGTCTTCCCGTCTCTTTCTTTCCTTCCCAGAAACGTTTCCACATTTCGTCTGCTATCCGCTGAGCCATAGGCGTCGGATATTTCCGCGTTAAACAGCCCAAGCAAAGCTCGTTTTTCCGGTAGCCAGTGGCTTTTATGAAGCCTTCTAGGCTTTGGTAATTCACGGTGTCA
>QMXC01000106.1 GCA_003661945.1 Candidatus Bathyarchaeota archaeon
ACCGAACCCCTCTATCATTTTCGCCACCGAACTCTTTCCCGAGCAGATACCCCCTGTTACCCCTATGATCACCGTACAAACTTTGTGCCAGGATTTGAGGCAGGATTTGAGGATCCTACATCATATGTCCAGATTCTCCACCGTCAGGGCGTGCTCTTCGATAAAACGCCTCCTCTCCTCCACCTGATCTCCCATCAGGACGGTGAATATCTCGTCGGCCACTACCGCGTCCTCTACCCTCACCTGAAGGAGATGACGGGTGTTGGGGTTCATGGTGGTCTCCCACAGCTGCTCCGGGTTCATCTCTCCCAGCCCCTTATACCTTTGGATGTAAAGGCCTTCCCTGCCGATCTCCTTCACCTTCTCCAATACTTCCGAAATTGAGCCGAGCTTTGTCCGCCTCCCACGATGGAACAGGGAGAAGGGCGGACGGCTTAATGAGCGGGTGTTTTGATATACGGAGAGGAGCTGCTCATAATCATTAGAGGTGACCAGCTCCCAGCTCACCTTCCTTCTGACCCTCCGTCCGTTTATCCTTCCGATAATGGAGAGGAAATAATACCCCCCCTCTTCACCCAGCTCAGCCTCCTCCTCTTCCAGTTCCTCCTGCATCTCGAGGAGCCACCCCTTCTCCTGAAAGACCTCCTTGCCCGATATTCCCTTCCTCAAGAGCTGGAAGATCACCTCAGGGGGAAAGCCCCTCCTTTCAAACTTGCTTATATGTTGATCTACCTCGACAAACCTCTTAAGCAACGAATAGAGCTCTTCCCCTTTCAGGCGTCTACCGTCCACTTCAAGCTCTATCTTCTGTACCGCCTCCCGAAGAAGGAAGTCTCCAAGCTCCCCATCGTCCTTCAGGTAGAGGCTCCTCTCCCCCTTCTTTACCCTGTAGAGAGGCGGTTGAGCAATGTACAGGTACCCCCTTTCTATCAATCCCACCAGTTGACGATAAAAGAAGGTGAGCAAAAGGGTCCTTATGTGAGAGCCGTCCACGTCGGCATCAGTCATGATGATCACCCTATGGTAACGCACCCCTTCGAGGTCGTTGGACTCCCTTCCCGGGCCAGCACCCAGGGCAGCAAAAATGGTCTTTATCTCGTCATTAGAAAGCATCTTGTCAAAACGGGCCTTCTCCACGTTTAGGATCTTGCCCTTAAGGGGGAGGATAGCCTGATACCGTCTGTCCCTCCCCTGCTTCGCAGAGCCCCCTGCCGAGTCTCCCTCAACGATGTAAAGCTCCCTCTTATCGGGATCCTTCTCCTGACAGTCGGCAAGTTTTCCCGGCAAAAGGCTCTGATCAAGCCCTCCCTTCTTTCGAGCCAACTCCTTCGCCTTTCTCGCCGCGATCCTAGCCCGGGCCGCCTCTATCACTTTAGCCACTATCTTCCTTGCAGTCTGGGGGTTCTCCTCCAAGAATCTCCCCAACTTCTCATTCACCAGGGCCTCTACGTACCCCTTTACCTCGCTGTTCCCCAGCTTCGTCTTGGTCTGCCCCTCGAACTGGGGTTGGGGGAGCCTCACGCTAAGGACCGCGGTCAACCCCTCCCTGACGTCATCCCCGACGAGCCCCTCCTTTATGTCCTTTAAAAGGCTGTTCTGAGCCGCATAAGAGTGGATCGTTCGAGTAAGGGCGGACTTGAAACCGCTTAAATGAGTGCCCCCTTCATTAGTCTTTATACAATTGGCAAAAGTTACGATGTTCTCGTTATAACCATCATTGTACTGAATGGCCACCTCTATATAACAGTTTTCCTTCCATCCCTCAAAGTATATAGGGGTATGAAGGGGATTCTTATTCTTGTTGAGATAGATGACAAAGGAAACGATGCCCCCCTCATAATGAAAGCTCTCTTCCTTCTCTGTCCTTTCGTCTTTGATAATTAGCCTAATCCCTCTGTTCAAGAAGGCGAGCTCTCGAAGCCTGTGGC
The DNA here is from genome assembly GCA_003661945.1 of Candidatus Bathyarchaeota archaeon. GTDB lineage: Archaea > Thermoproteota > Bathyarchaeia > Bathyarchaeales > UBA233 > UBA233. The sequence continues at coordinate 1,929 of QMXC01000106.1, forward strand.
TAAGGAGACCGTAATCGAACTCCAGATTGCCAAATATAATGGGATCGGGTTTGAAACGGATATATGTGCCAGTCTTATCGGTCTCTCCCAAGACCTGCAGGTCTGTGACCTTCTTTCCTCTCTCATATCGTTGAAAATACCTTTTGCCCTCCCTTTTTACCTCTACCTCCAAATACTCAGAGAGGGCATTTACCACAGAAAGACCCACACCATGGAGTCCTCCTGATATCTTGTAGGAACGGTTGTCAAATTTACCTCCGGCATGAAGCTTTGTGAGAACCACCTCCAGCGCGGATTTCTTCTCTTGAGGATGTAGGTCCACGGGAATACCCCTTCCATTGTCCTCAACGCTCACGCTGTTATCCAGATGAACGGTCACCTTTATCTCGTCACAGCATCCCACAAGGGCCTCATCGATGCTGTTATCAACCAATTCTTCAACCAGATGGTGCATCCCCTCAACATCTGTATTTCCTATATACATGGCCGGCCGTTTCCTCACGGCCGTGAGGCCATCTAAGATCTTTATCTGACTCGCATCGTAAGGCATTTTACACCTGCATCCTCATGGGCATGATTACGTAGAGGTGGTCCTCATCTTCAATTGGTCTCATGAGGCCTGAGCCCTCATCATCTCTTAACTCTATTTTTACCTCCTCCCCTTCCATCATATTCAGCGCTTCAAGTAGATACCGGGCATTAAAGATTATCTCTAAAGGTTCCCCTTCGTATCGAACAGAAAGTCGCTCTACCATCTGTCCCGTATCTGCCCCCCCTGCAGTGATCACCATCTCACTCTCCTTTATCGAGAAGTGAACCCCTTCTCCCCTCTCACTTGCCAGGACATGGGCCCTCCTCAAAGCGCTTACCAACTCCCTTCTATTCACGGTGAGCCTTTTATCGTTCATGGAAGGAATGACATGCTTATAGTCAGGAAATTCCCCTTCAAGGAGCCTTATGAGAAGGGAGAAGTTTTCACCGGAAAACGCTATCTTGTTCTCCTTGAGATGAACCCTTATATCCCCTTCTGATGCCATTTTTCTCAGCTCTATTAGCCCCCTTCGAGGTATTATTACCCCCTCACTTATCCCTCCTTTCTCCATCTTCCTGTCTACAAGAGAAAGCCGGTGCCCGTCAGTGGCCACAAAACGAAGATATCTCTCGCCTCCTTTTTCCACCGTCTCCATGAATATCCCATTCAAATTAAAGCGGGATTCCTGAAGGGATGCGGCAAAGATCGTCTTCTCTATCATCGACCTTATTTCCGGGAAGGGAAAACTGAAACTTTCTCCTTCTTCCCCATCCTCGAGTTTGGGAAAATCCTCAGGGTCGATTCCTGGGAGATCGAGGCTTATCCCCTCTAAGCTTATGTTTGACCAGAAGTTCTCCTTTCCTTCGATTCTTATCTCTTTCTGGGCCGGGAGTTCCCTCACCAAATCATAGAGTTTCTTTGCCGGGATGCATAAGCTACCTTCTTCAATTATCTTTGCATCCTCCAGCTTTCTGGAAAAAGATATTTCCAAATCTGTAGCCTGAAGAGAAAACTCTTCTTCTGCTTTGAGTAGGACATGGGAGAGGACAGGAAAAGTGCTTTTCTTCTCTACAATTCCTTGTATGTTGGAAAGCACTTGCTGAAAAGATTCTTTTTTAACTATTATTTTCATAGTCAAAATACAACCTCCTTATAATGTTAAAAGACGACTTAACTAGATCAAATCGCTCCCCTTTCGCTGTTAAAAGAAAAAGAGGGGTTTTTAACATATTCAAGATATGACCTTTCGCCTAATATCTTCGAGGAATCTTCGAAAAGCAGGATCCTTCTCGATTTTTTCCTCTATTTTTTTAATGGCGTAGATCACCGTAGAGTGATCTTTTCCACCAAATTTCTCACCGATTTCCACAAGGGAAGAGTCCGTGAGTTCCTTTGACAGATACATGGCCACCTGTCTCGGAAGCACCAGTTGCCGCATTCTCTTCTTAGATTTCAATTCTTTGACCTTTATGTTGAAGGAATTTGCCACAACTTCCTGAACCTTTTCTACTCTGACTTTTTCCCTTTCAGGGATTATATGTTTAAGGACCTCCTTTGCCATCTCTAAGGTTATTTCCTTCTTTGTCAGGGAGGCGAAGGCCCCCAAACGGATAAGGCACCCTTCCAGAACCCTTATATTGGAATCTATTCGTGAGGCGAGGTAAAAGGCCACATCGTTTGGCAAGGAGATGTTTTCCAGCTCCGCCTTCTTTTTCAGGATGGCGACCTTTGTTTCAATATCTGGGGGCTGAATATCCGCAATCAACCCCCATTCAAACCTCGATCTCAGTCGCTCCTCAATGTGGGAGATTTCGCGGGGAAAACGATCACTGGTAAGCACTATCTGTTTCTTATTTTCATATAAGGAATTGAAGGTATGGAAGAACTCTATCTGCGTGCGTTCTTTTCCCGCCAAAAATTGAATGTCGTCAATGAGTAGTACGTCTATATTTCTGAACTTTTTCCTGAACTGATCAGTCCTCTCATAACGTATCGAATTTATCAGTTCGTTGGTGAACTCCTCTGCCGAGAGATAGCAGACCTTCGTTGGGTCTTTTATGGTTCTATTTATAATTATCCTGTGCCCTATAGCATTCAACAAGTGTGTCTTCCCCAATCCAACTCCACCGTAAATGAAGAGGGGATTATATCTTTGACCTGGGGAATCAGCTACCGCCATGGCCACTGCATGGGCGAACTGATTACCTGAACCGACAACGAAGTTCTCAAAGGTATAACGCGGATTAAAATTTCTTAAAGCCTGCTTTATTATCTCGTCTTCTTCTGCCTCTTCCTTCTCCTCCTCTCTGAGATATCTCAAATAATCTTTTTTTTCTTTCCTTATTTTTAAGGTCAAAGGGGTCTGATCGCCAAAGACCTCACTTACCGCATCGGATAATATTTCCCAGTAATTTTCCTTAATCCAGTCAAGAAAGAAATTGTTGGGCACCTCGAGGATTAAACGGTTA
>QMXC01000107.1 GCA_003661945.1 Candidatus Bathyarchaeota archaeon
AATTTTTGATGTAAAACCTCTCTGATGTTTCTTCTTTATTCAGTCTTTATTAACGCATTTTGTTGAAACTAGATTCTTGGTTCATAAACTTTTAGAGGTTATAGACCATATTTTGAAAACTGGCATGTGTGTTGGTATGTTTATCCCTAAACGTCTTTACTCTGTTGATGTGGTTAGACCCGGGGAACAGCTTCATCAAATATGTATTGTTTTGAGGGATGTTCCCGGAGCCTTAGCCAAAGCTGCAAGGGTTTTGGCTGATGCGAATATTAATATTAAAACAAGTTCTTCGTTTTTTGTGACTGAGTATCCTAACGCGGGCGTGTGGTCTTCTTTCATTGACGTTTCGAATGCTACTAAAAGCTTAGAGGATGTAGAAGCCGAATTGCGAAAGCTTGATGTTGTTTTAGAAGTAATTCTTAAAGAACCAGAACCGGCTCCTTTCGAAAGCATCCATTTCCCAATTTTTCACGGCAACACAAGGGCAATAATTATGCCTAGGGGGATGTTTTGGGCGTTATGGAACGCTTTTGAGAAGATTTTTGCACATTCAGGGCTTGTAGTCGTACTTTATAATGCGGGTAAAAGAATAGGGCAGCATGCGGCGAACAGGATAAGCGAAGTGTTCGGTTTAAAAGGCAAAGAGCTTATCGAAGCACTGGCCCAAGCAGGTCAAGCGACGGGATGGGCAATCACTGAAATCAAGGAAATCGACCTTAACCGCGCCTCAGCAACAATAATCGTTAAAGACTGCTTCGAAGCTGTTGCTTGGCGGGAAAAGCCCTACACTGTTTGCCACTGGACGAGAGGATATTTAGCGGGATACTTAAGTGTGGTTTTCAATAAGCAAGTAGAAGCGAAGGAGACAAAATGCTTGGCAAAAGGAGACAAATACTGCGAGTTTGTCATAAAATGAAATTCGAGGGCGCATAATCCGCCAATTCTACTCTAACATGCTAAAGTTTCGTTTTGCCCCGCGATTTTCCAACGAATTTTGCCAGTTGCATAGTAAACCTTTTTATAGAGCGTTCTAGTCTAGAGGGTTGTCACAACTGTCAGATTGAAGAAGCTTTTGAAGGCTTTTGAAACTGTGCATAATTTTGTGACAGGAGAAAAATAACATGCAATTAAAATGCTTTACAGATTTGCCGTTAAGCCAGGAGGTCATGAAAGGCATCGAAGAGCTCGGATTCCGCGATCTCTTCCCAATTCAAGCTCAAGCTATAGTTCCGATGCTTGAAGGAAAAGACGTTATTGGACAGGCACGGACTGGAACTGGTAAGACCGCTGCCTTCGGAATTCCAATGGTTGAGCGTCTAAACCCAAACCGCAACGTTGTCCAAGGTCTGGTTTTGGAGCCTACCCGTGAGCTCGCCATCCAAGTGGCGGAGCACTTAACCCGAATCAGCCGATATGCTGGTTTCAAAATACTTCCGGTTTACGGTGGACAACCCATCCAAAAACAGATATACGCTCTGGAAAAAGGAGTTCAAATCATTGTAGGCACGCCTGGACGCCTAATCGACCATCTAAAACGGAGAACGCTAAGTCTCTCTTCGGTTGAAATAGCCGTCTTGGACGAGGCTGACCGGATGCTTGACATGGGCTTTATAGACGACATCGAGTATATTCTCTCGCAAACGCCGAAAAAGCGGCAGACAGCTCTATTCTCGGCGACCATTGACAGGTCAGTTATGAACGTATGCAACCGCTACATGGACAAGCCGGAAAAAATACTCGTGAGCAAGGATGAAATAGCGCTTACGCAGATAAAACAGTACTACATGGTTGTTAATCCTAGAAACAAGTTCCATGTGTTATGCAACATCTTGAACGAAAACCACGTCGAACGCGCCATAATATTCTGCAAAACCCGTAGAGGAACAAGCCTGATCGCGGACAAGCTAAAAAGGCGAGGATACGACGCAAAGCCTCTGCACGGCGGTTTCACCCAGTCACAAAGAGATTTCGTCACCAACGCTTTCAGAAAAGGACGACTGAAACTGCTCGTCGCAACAGACGTGGCTGCCCGAGGCTTAGACATAGAAGGAATAACCCACATAATAAACTACGACATCCCGCTAGACGCGTTGGTCTACTTTCACAGAATAGGGAGAACAGCGCGAATGGGACGCGAAGGAACCGCCATAACGCTCGTCGGCTACGGAGAAATCCCAGAGCTTAACAAAATACGGGCATTGACCAAAACAAGAATAGAGGAAATGGAAAGCACCGCTCCAGCAACATACGAAAACCGTTCAAAAACGTATAAGGCTGTATGTGCAGACTGCGTAAAAGAATGCGAAGTTCCCTTCAAGCCGGACCCAAACAGGCCAGTCTACTGCCGAAAGTGCTGGGAATACCGGAAACCCCCGATAGAACGAATATAGAGTCAAAAGTTAGGCGCGAAAACCTAACGTTTGAAACTTGAAAAATATACGATTATAGGACTTCAATATCGTTATTTTATGAAGAAAATTCGGATTTTTTCCGAAAAAATTTATAACAATAGACTGGTTATTTCAGCCGGGAAATGGGGGGTTGCAGATGTCTGCGCAGAAAAGCGTTCAGATAGTTAGGCGCGGGGTTAGCGAAATGCCTAAACCGTTAGAGCAGCTCTCCGAGGAAGAAATCATAAAAAAGAAGTGCATAAGCCGTGTGATGACGCATACGCTGAGCTATTTAACAAGTGAGCTGGTCAAACACGGTTTCGAATGGCTGCTACCCGTAATATTTTCTAAGTCCACTGATCCTTTGTGGCCTGATCCCGGTGCTTCAGTTGAAAAGCGAGTTGAGGTGGAGATCTACGGGGAAACTGTTAGAACAACCTTGAGCATGATAGTCCACAAGGTGGTAGCGTGCTCTTTGGCTTACCCAAAGCTTTTCACGTTATCCCCCAACATCAGAATTGAAAGGAAAGAACGGGCGCACACAGGAATCCACGCGTACGAGTTTACACAGCTCGACTTCGAAGTCAGAGACGCAACTTCAAAACAAATACGCACTTTGGTCGAGAAACTCCTTTACGGACTAATAAAGAACTTAAAACGCAACCTAAAAGACGAACTAACCTTTCTCGGAAGGTACGAGAATTTAAATGTTCCAAGTAAACCTTTCAAAGTCTACGACAGAACGGATCTGGAACATAAGTACGGAAAGAAATGGGAAACAAGGGTAGTTCTGGAAGCCAAAGAACCGTTATGGATAATAAATATTCCCCGTGAGTTCTACGACTTCGAAGATTTTGACAGCGGAAAATGGGACAACTACGATTTAATTCTCCCAAAATACGGGGAAGTACTATCGGGATCGAGAAGAGAATGGAACTACCGAAAAATCGTCAAGAAAATGGATAGAGATGGAGTGAACAAGGAGAACTTCAAGGCTCTCCTAACTTTGGCGAAAAAGGGCAGAATAAAGCCTTCAGCGGGAGCGGGAATAGGCATAGAACGGCTAGTCAGCTGGATTACCGGAGTCAAACACATAGGTGAAACCCAACCCTTCCCCAAAATTCCAGGCAAGGTGTACGAGCTGTAAAATGAGAATGTTGAGAAGCAACAGCTACCTTAAAACGTTACAGCCCAAACTAAGCGAAACCGACTATCAAAAACTCTGCGCCATATCTAGCCTCAAAGTTCACCGGTTCATCGCCAAATGCGCAGAACTCTGCAACCCGGATAAAATCTTCATCTGCAGTGACTCCCATGAAGACTTAGCCCATATACGGCAAAAAGCAATCGAAACTGGCGAAGAAAAGCCCCTAGCGATTCCGGGGCATACAGTCCACTTTGATAGCCCTTACGATCAAGGAAGAGACCGAGAAGCCACCAAATATCTCGTGCCAAAGGGAGAATACCTCAGCAAAGCGCTCAATCAAACAGACAGAGACGAAGGCTTGGCAGAAGTGAAGGGCTTATTGAAGAACTCCATGAAAGGGCGGACGATGATCGTGCTCTTCGTCTCTCTAGGTCCTCTCAACTCCGTGTTCACCATTCCCGGCTTGCAGTGCACCGACTCGTGGTACGTAGCCCACTCCGTATCTTTGCTCTTTAGACCCGGTTATGAACTGTTCTGCAAACTAGACGCCGGTAAGAATTTCTTACGGGTTCTGCACTCCGCTGGAAAACTCGACGAGAACATGGTCAGCGCGGAACATGACAAGAAACGAGTTTACATAGACTACGTTGAAGACACGATCTACAGCGTTAACACGCAGTATGCTGGTAATTCTGTAGGCTTCAAAAAGCTTGCTTTCCGACTCGCTATACGCAAAGCCAACCAAGAAGGATGGTTGGCTGAACACATGATGATTATGGGAGTACACGGCCCAAACGGCCGTAAAACCTATTTCGCGGGCGCCTTTCCAAGCGCTTGCGGTAAAACCTCCACAGCCATGCTTCCCGGAGAAACGATTCTTGGAGATGACCTAGCATATATTCGCGTCGTCAATTCGACCGCCCGTGCCGTGAACGCGGAATGTGGCATATTTGGGATACTTCAAGGAATAAACCCGAAAGACGATCCTTCACTTTTTAAAGCGCTCACCAGCCCAGGCGAAGTTATCTTCTCAAATGTTCTAGTTAAAGATGGAAAGCCCTACTGGCTGGGAATGGACTGCGAACTTCCGAAAGACGGGGTAAACTATACTGGATACTGGTGGAAAGGAAAGACGGACAAGTATGGAAACCCAATCCCGCCGGCTCATAAAAACGCCCGTTTCACCATGTCGCTAAAAGCTTTAGAAAACCGTGATTCTGAACTTGATAATCCTTTCGGCGTGGAGCTAGGTGGAATAATGTACGGCGGCCGCGACGGCAAAGCCTACGTTCCGGTTCAGCAAAGCTTCAGCTGGGAACACGGCATA
>QMXC01000108.1 GCA_003661945.1 Candidatus Bathyarchaeota archaeon
ATGGATAGAGGGTTCAGACGCTCCCTCTGACACTTCGATAGTAGGCAGCACAGTTACCATGGACCTGGACGTTGAACCAGGAACCCCGAAAAACTTCACGGAATGTCTTTTCCTAAAGAATCAGGACACTGTTGCGCACAACTTAACGATAAACGTAACTACCGCCGTATCTTCAAGCGATTTTACTGAATGCAAAATGCACATCTACGAAAACTCGACAGGGTCTTGGACCTACGTGGATACATTAGACCTTACGACTACCGACTCATATGAAACATATACGACGAATGATCCTTTAGGTGCAGGTGAATATTACAGGTTCACCTTTGAAGTAGCTGCACAAAGCTCGGCGACTGGAACTAAAAATTTCGACATAGAAGTAAGATACGAATAGTCTCTACTTCCTCTTTTTTGTTTTTATTATTTTCGAATATGTATTGTGGCTTCATACAGTTTAAGTATTCTCGGCTTGATGATTTAGAGTCAAACGAGGTGTGAAAATATGCATATGAGATGGTTGAAGTCGAAACGTGGTATTTCGCCTATACTTGCAACTTTGCTGCTTATAGTGATAGCGGTAGCCGCCATCGTAGTAACCTACGCTTGGGTAATGATGTACATGGGAACCACGACAACTCAGGCGGGGGTCTTACTGAAAATTGACAACATTTGGTTCGACTCTGTGACTAATGTGACGAAAATAAATGTGCGAAACGCTGGCGACTCTGATACCAAGCTGGTGGATGTTTATGTGGGGACAAGCTCGGAAAACATGGTTCGGGTTACGGACGATTCGAACTTGGGCAGCGGTAAACCTATATCCGGCGTTTCGGGCGGAGACAACACAGTAACCATTACGATTTCGTGGCCTAACAATTTCGGTGACATGTGGACAGAGGGAACTCGTTACTATTTCAAGGTTGTTCCGCAGCACGGGGAAGCAGTGACTGCGTCTGCTGTTCCTTAAATTCTCTCATGCTTTATTGTTATTGCGGTTCGCGGCGTAACACTATGACCGCTGAAACGATGCTTTGACGCTCGTTGGCGTACGAAGATTTTTACCTTCTTCTTTCAACCTATTATGGGAGTGTTCAATTATGGATTTAGTGGAAGGTTTAGAGTTTATCAGAGTTCTGCTCTGCTTTGCGTTTCTGATTTACGCCTCTATAAGCGATCATAGGAAACGTGAAGTTAGCAACATGGTTTGGGTTTGGTTTGCGCCTTTGGGCTTCGCGTTGACCATCACGCAGTTCTGGCTTTTCGAATCCGCGAGCGTTTTGCAGTTGTATGCGTTTTCGGTGCTTGCGACGTCAGCGCTCGCCATACTTCTTTTCTATGCCGGAGCTTTTGGTGGAGCCGACGCAAAAGGGTTGATTTGCCTTGCTTTGACGCTTCCAGTTTATCCTGAAAAGCTTTTTTTCAAGCCTTTGTTCCCGGAAGCTTCGCCTTTCTCTTGTTTCTTCCCGTTGATGGTTTTCTTCAACGCTGTCCTTATGGCTGCCTTAAGCGTTTTTTACGTGCTGTCTAGAAATCTTGTTTGGAAAATTCGAACTGGACGTAAGCTTTTCGAAGGGGTTGAGCACGAGTCTTTGGCGAAGAAGTTTTTAACGTTACTATGCAGCTATAAGACTCGTCTCGACGTGCTTGAGAAAAAGAAGTTCCTCTATCCCTTAGAAGATTTCGAAGAAGACGAGTCTATGGGTTCTAGGCGGAAGCTTCTTGTTTTTCCGGTGGACGAGAAGAGGGAGGAGATTCTCGGTAGAATTTTAAAGTTTACGGAGGGCAAGCGTAAGGAGAGCTATGTTGGGCTACGCCCGGTTTGCCTATGATGATTTTCATTTTCGCTGGTTTTCTGGTCTCCTTGTTTTTAGGGGATTTGGTTTGGAATTTAGTTGTGTGGATTTTTGGTTAGGTGGGTATGTGTTTATTTGTTGAACTTGTGGACGGAAAGGTTTATTATATATTACTATTTAATATTGTCAGAGTCCGAAACCGAAGGTGAAACAATCATGCCGAAAACCCTAACGTTAGAAACACCCCTAAAACAAAAACTCGTTAAATGCCCAAACACGGAATGCGCCAGAACATTCAGCAAACCATTAATAGCCACAATGAAAACAAAAGAAGGATTCAAAACCTACTACGCTTGCCCATACTGCCTAACCGAGATAACAAAACACGCGGCAACACATGAAAAGAAAACGGAAAAACAAGAAAAAGCAAGGTTTTCGAGACGCGCGGAGAAGAAAAAAGGCAAAAATATGGAACCGGAGGCTAAAAACAGTGGATGCAACCATTATTTGGGATATCTCAAGAAGAGGCCGAAGAATGCTCCGATACCTGACGAGTGTCTTTCATGTCCAAAAATGGTTGAGTGCCTGCTCAAATAAATAAAAGGGAGAGAGTCTTAGAGGCAGCCGTTTAAAGTTGTAGTCCAAGCGTTTGATAGATGTTCTGTTTGTTTAGTTCAACGCGTTTTTTAACTTCTTCAAATAGGTTGTTTCCGTGGGAATCGATAGCAACTGTTAGAGGACCGAACTCCTCTACTTCCAGTATCCATAAGGCTTCAGGCATCCCAAGGTCGAACCATTCTACGCCTTTGATGTTTTTTACCGCTTGAGCCGCTATGACTCCAGCTCCACCCGTGAAGGCTCCGTAAACGGCCCCGTACTTTTTCATGGCTTCGGTTGTTCGGGTGCCCATTCCGCCTTTTCCGATTATTACTCGAACCTTGAACTTTTCGATGAACTCGTCTTCGAAAACTTCCATTCGAGTGCTCGTAGTGGGTCCAGCTGAAACGATAACCCATTTTTCGCCTTCCTTGCCCATTAAGGGTCCACAGTGGAAAACCGCGAGTCCTTCAAGGTTTATGGGCAAGGGTTTCCCTTGTTTGTGGAGTTCAAGCGCTCTTCGGTGAGCTTGGTCTCGAGCCGTAACTATTGTTCCGGAAATGTAGAGCACGTCGTTTACCCGCAGTTTCCGAATTTCCTCTTCTGAAATTGGAGTTCTGAGCTTGTAAACCGCCATTTTATTTCCCCCCGAAAGTATGCGTCAAATATTCTACTCTTCCATCAGCGTGTATGCGCGCCGTTGCTCGTCTCGCTGCCCAACACTGGAAGGCTACGGCTGCGGGGTAAGATGCTGGATGTCTATGTGCGTATTCTATGTTTACGCCGAGAACTGTGCATTTGCCGCCGAGCCCCATAGGTCCAATTCCGGTCATGTTCGCCGCTTCGTAAAGCTCCTTTTCCAGCCTAGCGATGTCCTCGTTCGGGTTAGGCTGGTCCAAGGGACGAAGCAGTGCTTGTTTGGCTAGCTTGATTGCTATGTCAGCGCCGCCGCCTACCCCTACGCCTATTATGTTGGGCGGGCAAGGTTTAGCTCCAGCTCGCATTACGGCGTCGATGACGAATTTTTTGAGTCCTTTTACGCCGTGTCCGGGAACCAGCATGCCTACGGCTGAAACGTTTTCGGAGCCTCCGCCCTTCGGCAGCGCGGTTATTTCAAGGGTGTCGCCGGATGTTATCTCCCAGTTTATGTAGGGGATGAATCTTCCAGTGTTGTCTCCGCTGTTTTTCTGCAGAAACGGGTCAACGGCGTTTGGGCGTAACGGCACTTCACGCGTGGCTCTTACAGTGGCGTTTCTTAACGCTTGCGGAATTTTGTCTAGTCCTTCGGTTTCGGCGCCTGCTTTGATGTAGAAGATTATTGTTCCAGTGTCTTGGCATATGGGCTTCCTAGTTTTCTCAGCCAGCTCGACGTTTTTTAGGATGGCTTCAAGCTGGGTTTTTCCAGCTTCGCTTTCCTCTTCGTTGTAGGCTTTTCGAAGAGCCTCTTTTACGTCTCGTGGAAGCTCGATAACAGCCAACCTAAGAAGGTTGACCGCTACCTCTTCAACAAGGTTCGCTGTCACCATCTAACTTCCTCCATTTTGAGAATGCATAATATCCTTTTGGGGTTTTTATTACTTTCACTTTACCCTCCACGGAAACAATGAATCATCCTTCGTCTAATTTAAATACGCGTCTCAACAACAACTGTAAAGTTGAGGAGAACAGTCCAGAGGAGAAGCTGTAGGATGAGTAGCGAGGAAAAGCCGCAGAAAACATACCAAGTCATCGAAGACTTGCCGGGCATCGGTCCGGTCACAGCGCAGAAGCTGCGGAACCTCGGGTTTCACACGGTTGAGGCTTTAGCCACAGCGACTATTCGCGAGTTGGAGCCCGCGGGAATAGGTGAAAAGAAAGCCGCGGAAATAATACACGCCGCGCGTTCATCCCTTTCGCTTTCCTTTATCCGCGCAGACGAGCTTCTAAAAATGCGGGAAAACGTTTTGCGTTTAACTACGGGAAGCAAGGCGTTGGATAGACTGTTGGACGGTGGACTTGAAACTCAAGCCATAACGGAGTTTTACGGCGAATACGGAAGCGGGAAAAGCCAGATTTGCCACCAGCTATGCGTTAATGTTCAGCTTCCACCGGAGAGGGGAGGACTAAACGGCGGAGCACTCTATATAGACACTGAGAACACGTTCCGCACGGAAAGAATCGTTCAGATGGCGAAGCATCTCGGCTTAGACCCGCAAGAAGTCGTTAAAAACATTATCTATGCAGAAGCCTACACCTCGGACCATCAGATATTCCTTCTGGAAAACGCGGATGAAATCATAAAGGAGAACAATGTAAAGCTCATAGTCATCGACTCTTTAACGGCGCATTTCCGAAGTGAATACATAGGAAGAGAAATGCTCGCCCGGAGACAGCAAAAACTCAACAAGCACATGCACAAGCTCATAAGGCTTGCAAGGGTTTTCAACACGGTCGCCGTAGTAAC
>QMXC01000109.1 GCA_003661945.1 Candidatus Bathyarchaeota archaeon
AGGAATAAAAAGTAAGTCGTCCGGCAAGGGAGTCAAAGCGAAAACAAAAATGGCAACGGGTCCAAACCGGTCGAAAACTTTCAGCATAAACTCCATCTTTCTCCGACGGTTTGGACTTATGAGCTTCCGTCCATAAAATCCTAGCAAGTAGCCGGAGAACTCGCCTACCGCGGCTCCTATTCCCGCTGCAACCGCGATGAATACGGGTTCGAGGAAGCCACCTAACGTAAAAATTACTATAGTGTAGGGAATCGGGAAAAAGATTGAAAGCGCACCTATTAGGCTTATGAGAAAGATTCCGAAATAGCTGTATTGGTTGGCTAAACTGAACATCCAGTCTATCAACTGTTGAAACTCCATCTGCTGAGCCCCTCTCCGATAATTCCTTTCTAGCTTTCCTCACCCTAGTGGCATCTAGGAAATTTAACGCTTTTCAACAACGCTTAAAGCTAGGGTCTGGTTCTAACAAATCCGCAGAGCAGAGGTGACGGAGATTTGGGAAAAAGGCAATTCTGGATAGCCCGTGAATACGAGAAATGCAGCGGATGTAGAAAATGTGAAATCGCCTGTTCGCTTTTCCATGAAAAACGCGTATGGCCCGAAGCCTCCCGCATCCGCATTTTCATGCTTGTTCCCGGAGTGGAATTTCCCCACTTATGCGTTCAATGTCAGGACTATCCATGCGTTGAGGCTTGCCCAGTAAACGCTATGTCCGTGGGCGAAACAGGCGCAGTGATCGTAGATAAGGACGCTTGTATCGGATGCGGTGCATGTATAGATGCTTGTCCGGGCAAGATTCCCCATCTGCATCCCGCTGAAAATTACGCGGTGGTTTGCGACTTGTGCGGCGGAGACCCGCAGTGCGTGAAGGTCTGTCAAGAAGGCGGATGGAAAGCTCTCGTTAAAGTTGAAAGAGAGGAAAACGTAGACTATCGTAAATATGCGAAGTCCCCGGAGGAGCTGACGCGGGAGCTTGCGTTCGCGTTTTACGGCGAAAAATCAGAGGAGCTTTTACCATGTTAGGTTATGCTGGAAAAATCTTAGAAGTAGACCTTTCAACAGAAAAGATTCGAACCGTAAGCTTCGGCGACGATGTGCTAGGAGAGTTCATAGGTGGAAGAGGGCTAGCCGCAAAGATTCTGTGGGACCGTCTTGGCGAAAGATGGGAAACGGTAGACCCGCTAGGTGAAGAAAATCTTCTGTTGTTTTTAGCTGGACCTTTAACCGGGTTTTTCCCAGGAGGCAGGATATGCGTTTCGGGAAAGTCTCCGCAGAGCAACGGCATGGTGGGCTCTACGGTCGCCGGAGAATTTCCTATAGAGCTTAGATGCGCCGGATACGACGGCTTAATAGTTTCGGGAAAAGCCGAAAAACCAGTCTACCTGCTCATCGCGGATTCCGAGATTCAAATAAGAAGCGCGGTTCACGTTTGGGGAAAAGATGGAAAACAGACTGTTCGCATCTTAACGAAGGAAGGACGTGATTTTCTGAAGAGCTTGCGGCGTGGCGAGCCTAGGGAGCCAGCGATGTTATACGTTGGTCCAGCCGGGGAAAACCTTGTTCGAACGGCTGCTGTTATGGCGAAATGGTCGCATGCGGCTGGATACGGCGGATACGGTGCGGTTATGGGCGCCAAAAACCTCAAAGCCGTTCTGGCGAAAGGCTCCGGTCCGCTTCCCGAAGCCCACGACATAAAGAAAATTCAACGCTTAATCAACGAAGTTTGCAGGAGCTGCTACGAAAAAGAGGATTTTCGGCGTTGGGGCACATCGTCCGCAGGCTACAACGTAGGTGCGAAGAGAAGCGCTGAGCCGGTTAAAAACTGGCAAGAGGAATGGCACGATGAGAAAGGCTTCAAAGTGGAAGAATTCGAAAAGCGTTTGTGGGTTAAAAAGTTCTGGGGCGACTTCGGCTGCCCAACAACATGCCTAAAAATAGCTGTGGTTAAAACCGGAAGGTTCAAAGGCGCGGTAGGGGATAACCCGGATTACGAGCTTCAAGCATACGTGGGCACAAACCTAGGCGTTTTCAAGCCGGAGGAAAACGTTTACCTCGCTTCTCTAGTGGACGATTTAGGGCTTTGCGGGATTCAAACCGGAAATGTGATGGGATTCGCTGGAGAGCTTTATCAGAGGGGAATCCTAACCAGCGAAGACTTAGACGGCTTGAAGCTTGAGTGGGGCGACGCTGAAGCTTTTGGCAAGCTCGCGGAGAAAATCGCTTACAGACAAGGCATAGGCGACGTTCTAGCAGAAGGAACTTTCCGAGCTGCCGTGAAATTGTCCGAGCTGAAAGACGAAGATGTTTCGCGTTTTGCAGTTCACGTTAAAGCTGTAGCGGTGGGTGCGCATGGAATAAGAAGCGGGAAAGACTATCCTATGGAAATGTCTTACGCGTGTTCGGTTCAAGCTGGAGACCACACTTCAGTGGCTTATTTGCCCATAACGCATAGCACCAGCGAGCTTACAGTTGTCTTCCATGACTCCGCGGTCTACTGCTGGTTCAACATGTTCGGTCAACCCAAAGACCTCAAGTGGCGGTTCTACGAAGCCGTAACAGGTGAAAAGCTGACGCCAGAACAATGGTATGAAACCAAGGCGTTAAGGATAATTCAGCTTCAAAGAGCCATGCTTCTCCTAGGCGGACCCGACTTCACGTGGAACCCTAAAATACATGATGATAACCCATTGAGGTTCTACGAACCGTTGCCTACCGGACCGTATAAGGGAAAAGCTGTGGATAGAAAACGGTTCGAGGAATTGAGGAAACGGTATTATGAAGCCGTAGGTTGGGACGAAAATGGCATACCAAAATCCAGCGTGCTTAGAAAGCTCGGCTTATACGACGTGGTTTCACCTATGGAAAAGCTACGCTCGAAAACCTAAAAGGGCTTGCATCCTATTTCAGCGACTCGTCTATTTCGCCGTTTGGTAGCATGTTATCCGGATGTAGGATTCCCTTCTCCTCTAGCCTGTAGCGTACGCAACTTTCATAGTTGCCCATGCAATAATTTTCTATCCATTTCCGGTCGAGTTTTCCCTCTTCGTAAAACCTTTTCATCGGGCAAACAGCGTACCACTTACAGGTTTTCCTCGTTTCGTGTCTCTTCGCCTTTGAAATGTAGATTACTTCTTTCGGCGTGGCTACGATGTCTATTTTCTGGTCTTTCGGCTTCACTGGAACGCGTTCAACTATCTGAACTGGATGAACCGTCGTTGCTATCGGGACTTCGCCGAACCGGTCTTTTATCATCAGTATTTCTGCGTCTCCGTATCCCCCGCCTTTCCCAAGACGGTTTCCATAAGCATCGACAGCTACGCATCCGGTGATAACCAAATCAGGTTTAGGAAATTCCTCTACTCTGACGCCGAATTTGAACGCGCCCTTAATCGTGGAAGCATACGCTTCTTTTCCACGGATTTTTTCCGGGGTGATTAGAAGATATCCGCTTTTCAGCCTAGGCGAAGCCATAATCAAGGTTTTACCGTCCTTTAACGCGTTCTCTCTAACTTTTCTTTGGGCTGCATCGGGGTTCGCGAATATCACCCGCGCTTTTCTCCATTCTTTTACCGTTCGAAGTTTTTCAGCTGCTTTTTCAGCGCCTACAAAGTTTGGAATTCTTCCCCAGCATGGAAGTGGAAAAACAGCGATTTTACGCTCAGTCATGAGGCGCCAAATTTTTTCTCGTAAGGCTTGTTTTGCGTTGTCCACGTCCATCAAGGCGTTTCCACGTTAATTTGCAACATACCAGTGAAACAAGGGGTTGAAAGTTTGATAAAAAGTTGGAGGGTTAGATTAGCCCTAGGTCTTTTCCGCCTTTCTTGAATGCTTCTAACGCTTTGTCGAGGTGTTCCCGTGTGTGTTTGGCGCACACTTGTGTTCGTATTCTGGCTTTGTCTCTAGCCACCATCGGGTACACTATGGGCAGTGCGAAGATTCCCTGCGTCCAGACGTAGTCAGCTAAGTCCTTTGCTGTCTTGCTTCGTCCGCACATGATTGGAATTATCGGTGTTTCGGTGTTTCCCGTGTCGAAGCCTAAATCCTGTAATCCTTCGAGGAAGTATCGCCTGTTTTCCCACACGTTTCTGACGTGCTCCGGCTCGGTTTCGAGCACGTCTATGGCGGCTATGCACGCTGCGGCTACTCCGGGCGGTACGGCTCCGCTTAGAAGCCATGTTCTAGCCTTATTGTAAGCGAAGTTGCGGAGCTCTTCGCTTCCGCTGATGTGTCCACCTATGACTCCGAAGGCTTTAGAGAAGGTTCCCATCTCGATGTGAACATCATCACGGCTTAACCCGAAGTGGCTAACTATTCCTCTTCCACCTTCACCGAGTACGCCTTCTCCGTGTGCATCGTCCACGTACACGCCTGCGCCGTGTTCTTTGGCTATTTTTGCTATTTCCGGAAGAGGCGCTAGGTCGCCGTCCATGCTGAAGACTCCGTCGGTTATTATCCATATGTGGTTGTACGGCGGGTCGTGTTTCTCAGCTTCTTCCATAACTCGAGCTAGGTCTTCCACGTCTTTGTGTTTGTATATTGCTCTGTCAGCGTGGCTTAGGCGTACTCCGTCGATTATGGAGCCGTGGTTTAGCTCGTCCGAGACATAGAGGTCTCCTCTGCCGCACAGTTGGGGGATAAGCCCTTGATTTGCCATGAAGCCCGTTTGGAACGTGAGCGAGGCTGGGGCGCGTTTGAACCTCGCTAGCCGCCGGTCGAGTTCTTCGTGGAGTTCCATGTTTCCAGCTATAGAACGGTCGCTTC
>QMXC01000110.1 GCA_003661945.1 Candidatus Bathyarchaeota archaeon
CGCTACGGGTCTGTTTCTCCGAAGTGTCTTGCTGCTAGGCCTATATCTCTCATGTTAATCTTTCCGTCATAAACAATGTCGTAGTTAGCCTCGTATTCTGGGTCGCCCTCCTGGCTTCCGAAACATCTGGCTATGGCGCCTATGTCACGCATGTTCACCTTACCGTCAGGCCAACCATCCACTCCAGTAACATCACCAACCATAGACACAACAATCCACCCATCCGTAAAAGCGTTGTCCGCTACATCAATTTCACCTTGAACCGCATCGGCTGTTGCCGTTATTGTATAGTTGCCCTTGGCGAATCCGGTGGTGTTCCAGACGAGATTTAGGACTGTTAAGGTTCCGTTTTCGAGGAACACGGATTCGATGGCGATCGGTGTTCCGGAGGCTTTTATTGTGACATTGAAGGTTTCTGGGAAGTTTCCTTGATTTTCTATTGTTACGTTGATTCTTACGCAGAAGCCTTGGCAGACCACGTTTTTGGAGACCGTGACGTTCACTACAGCTATGTCATGTCCTCCTAGTATCTGAATTTCTCCGTCCGTCAAGACGTTGTTTACAATGTTGGTTTCACCTAGCACCGTGGAAGCTTTTGCCCGAAGCGTGTAATTGCCAGTTTCTAAACCTAGGGTGGAGCATGAAAAGGTGAGTGTTGTGTTGCTGCCTGCGGATAAACTTGTCACTGTGCTCGTTTTTAGGATTGTTTCGTTGAGGAAGATTGTTACGTTGAAGTTTTCGGGGGCTGTTCCGTTGTTTCTTACGGTGACGTTCGCATATAGGGTTTCTCCGTAGTATAGGAGAGTTGAGTTTGGAGTTACTTCTAAAACTGCTATGTCGTGAAAGTTTACTTGTTCTGTTACGTTTATCGAGCAGTTTCCCGGTCCAACTTCGCTGAGTGTGTATTCGTAACATCGAAGTTTCACAATTGTTATGTTCTGATTTCCTTGGGCATGCGGTTTATAGGCGCCGCTGTTTATTCCCGCGGCGAACATGGTGACGTTTAGCCAGAAGTCTCCGTTGGTCTCTTCTCCATAGATTTCACTTATGCTAACGGTGTACCGGTAATAACCGTCTGGAAAGCCGCTGGGCTCCTCTTTCTTCAAGGTAAAGTTGAGAGGACTAGTGAATTCTGAGCCGTCGACAAATCTGCAAGTGTAAGAAATGAACGTAAAGTTCCAATAGGAGGCTTCAGGGTCTGACTCGTTGTTATCCCAGTAAAAGCTAAGCGAGAAAAACCCAGCGTCAGCCTCGTCGAACCGCATTTTAAAACTAAGAACGAAAAGTTCGTTTGAAGGAGTTTCCACCGTAGAGCCAATTGGAGTAAGGATTATCTGGGAGCCAGCAGCTTGCCGAAGCGAAAGGAAAACCGCTAGGGAAAAGGCAAGCATAGTGAGGCAGATTAGAGTTAAGCATGTTTTTCTTTTCATTTTTTCACCCCGGCGCGTAAGGCCACTGTGAATCTATTTCGGCGATTTCTCTCATGAGAACAGTTTTTTCTTCGAGGGCAGCATCCGTCCATTTTTGTTTCAATTCCTCTGTTCTAGCTTGTAAGTGTGCTCGGGTTACGAGGAAACTCGTGACTTTAGAGAGTATGTTTCCCTCTTCATCAACTAGGAACAGCGTAACGTTTTCTATGGGCAAACCGAGCGGGTGCCAAACTTCCATGTAAAGCGCTACCCAATTCGGAGTAACACCCCTCCATACGGTGATGTTCGCCTTTTGGACGCCGCTGTAAGTATAGAAGGCGGCTACAAGTTTGGACCCTTCGGTGAAGGATGTGTAAACGTTCAAATAGGCGGAGTACAGCGTTGAAAAAGCGAACTCTGTCTCGTTTTGTAACGGAGCGAACGTCAGGTCGAAACAGAAGTTGAGGGCAAGGCTCTTTATCTCAACCATTTTCGCGAAGGTTAATGTCCAAGCCCAAGAATAGGCTGCGCCCGGATACTGCCACGCCACGACAGCCGAGGCGTTTGTAACGGTGTTTTTCCATCCCATAAATCCTTGACCGCCGCTTCCAAGGGTTTGCAGAACCTTCTTTCCTTCATATAGCATTGTTTCTAGGTCGGGACTAAAGCTTCCGAGCCGCACATAAAGGGTTCCAGCATACTTCTGGCTATACTGGACCCGTAGTCCATAGCTTCCTTTTCTCAAAGTTGCTTTTTTCGTGATGTAAGCGTCCGGACTAACCATTTTTGCCTGTACGTGGGTTTGGTTTGAAACTTCTATTTGGACTGTGTAGAGTTCGTGGGAGTAGTCGTGGTTGTTGTAGGTGTACCATTTGTCTGTTAAGGCGCCTACGTGGTCGTCGTCGTTGTAGTCTCCTTCGGTTCCCCTATACTGAACCATGTAGTTGCCTATGTAGACTCTTCCGTCTTTGGTAGCTGCGAACACTATTCTTCCACCTATCCGTTCGATTACGAAGTATATTTTGTCATTACACATTATCAGTTCGTTAGCTCCGTCATCGTCAACGTCTTCCCAATAAATCTGCGGCGTAGCTGGAGGGTTTTCTGTCCAGTTCGCCGCCTTGACGAGTATCATGGCGTAGCGAAGATGCGCCCATATTTCTTTTCCCCATCCGCAGAGAACCCAATCTGACCCGTCCCATTCGTGCCAAGCCGTCTCGTAAAGGTTTGAAGCTAAAGTCCACATGGCCAGCTCCTTGAGTCTCCCTGAAGGCGTTGAGGTGTTAAAGCTGGAGCTGTAGTTTAAGGCTTGGAGAACGTCTTTCCACAAAGTTTCAGCTGTTTTTGTGCATCCGTAGGGAACCCAGTATTTAAAGTCGTTATACCAGTTGTCGTAGCTTCCCCCGGTCCAGTATTTGAGCCCGCCGTAAGTGTCTTCCGTAATGGTTATGGTTACTCCGGAGGTTGGCTGAGTGTACCAGTCTAGATAATCGCTTAGTTTAACCACTTGAATCCAAGGCTTTGCTCCAGCAAGCCACCGAATCATAGAATCATAGTTATTCGGGTTTCCGGTAGGCCAGTTAGCCACTCCAGCGGCTTTCTCCCAGTCGTCGCCGTAAACACATATCTGTTTTTCGTCTCCGGCTCTAACGATTCCAGCCCAGTGCTTCTTAAAGTCTAAATGCCAGTCGCTGTTTGCTCCCGGAAAGTCAGTTCCGTACCATCGTTCGCATATAAAGAAGGCGTAGACGTCGTAGCTTGTGTTTATCTTGTGCGTGAGATGATAGTTGCCGCAGCCGCAGTAGTCATTGTGATGTGTTTGCCCGTCCAGCACTACAGCTTCGAAGCCAGTATTAGAAAAATCGTTGTCTAGGAAATATTTCCAGACCCGTTCCGGAACCCAAGCTACTCGCGGCGTAGCGTTAAAGTAGCGTTGGCATAGTTCCTTATGCTTGTTCAAAGCCCAAGTGTTAAGGCACTCGTCAAGATAGGGCATAATATGTTGACCATAAACCGAACCTAATATTTCCACTAAACCTCGAGAGGTTAGGTTCTTTATTCTCTCCAGAAAAGAAGGATTGTTCCAAACTAGGCTTGTTATTAATACCCCGCTCATGTGAATGTTCACCGGAAGTCCGTACTCCTCGTGGCTATCCAATATTCGATAGAACCCGTGTCCCTGTCCGTCGTCAACCACGCCGGAAGTAAACGGATTTATGTGCTGGTTGCCGTGATGAACAAAAGCGAGTTTAGTGGTGACCGTGTGAGAATTTGAAGCCAAAGCTCCATCCCAATATCCATCGCTTAGGCTATCATTAGGACAAATATCTCGTAAGCCTGACTGTCCATCTCTCACCGTTGCAACTCGGATGTAAACGGTTTCGCCATTCGTGAACCCATAATCATCGGCTGTTGATTTACTCACGTTACAAGCAAGCATTCCTTGAAAATCATGGAACTGCCAGCTCAAGCCGCTGACATTTTGCCAGTTAAGGTCATAAAGAGTTGCACTAGAAGAATTATAGACGGCTATACAGAGCTCCCACTCGTAACCTCGAACCTGCCCATCCCAGATATAATCGGGAAGATAGCTCTGACCACCAGGCTCGAAGTCGATCAGAACGTAAACGTTTAGGTAAGGCGCATAATCTATTCCTTCCAATTTGAGGAAGTCCACTCGAAAATAAAGCTCGTTGGAACCCTCCTCGTAACACACGGCTAAAATATCCCTATAAACATAACCTCCAGCATCATCTGTGGTATCCACCGCAATACACGTGCCAGTTGGCCAAGCAGTCGGGTCTCCCGACGCAAAGTCGCTTTCCGCTAGCACATTCCTAACGCTTGCCTTCTGAAACCATGCAAAAGAAGAAAGGAAACCTAAAGTTATACACAGAATCAGTGTGAAACCCGTGATTTTTGCACTAGTCAAGACTCATCATCTATTTAATTCCCTCCGAATAATATAAGAATTGTTTGAGACAAACCTATAGAAGAGATTTCCATATTACTTAAATAATGTTACAGCCCTCTTCTTTAGTGAAAATAAAAAGGAGAAAGGAACAAATTGTTGAAATATATTTTACCTGCTATTCTCTTGCTATCTATTATCGCAGTGCTGCCTATTCCGACGGCTCACGCACAAATCACTGTTGATGGTGATCCGGGTGATTGGGTTGCTGATGCGAGTGGTCAGACGGTTAACACTGGGCAGTATTATGCTTGCGGCGAGTTTGTCTGGGTTGACG
>QMXC01000111.1 GCA_003661945.1 Candidatus Bathyarchaeota archaeon
GGCCCATGAAGGAGTGCACGCTTTCAGAGATGTCTATACCTATGCTCCACTGGACCCGGACATGGGGTTGACAAGAGGGAGAAAAGCATTGTATAAGCCCAAAAGAACACAGAGCCCATGAAGGGCTCGAGCTAAATTTAATTTAGCGTTTAAAACATAGTAGGGAAAAAGGCCACGAAGGCTTAAGGAGCAGAAGCTCCGGGAAATCGTGGCCTTTTTTCTTTATGTAAAAATCCTTGATGGGAGGATAAGAGGTGGTTCGGTTATTCGCAGTAGTTTCATTTGCCATCCTATTATTTACCTCTATTCCCTTCACAAGGGCTGAGCCCCGTATCGTTAGGGATACCCTCGCCAGGGAGGTTCAGGTCCCCTTACAGGTACGTAGGATTGTGGCAATAGGTCCGGGGGCTTTGAGGTTGGTGGTCTTTCTTGAGGCTCAGCACATGGTGGTGGGGGTTGAACATGGAGAGAAGAAATGGCCTCCTGCTGGCAGACCCTACAGAATTGCCCACCCTGAGTTAGCGGAGCTACCTATAATAGGGCTTGCAGGGCCGAGCCCCACCCCGAATCCTGAAGCCATCCTTGGTGTTAAACCAGATGTGATCTTCGCAACCTATATATCCCGTAAGCAGGCAGATCAGCTTCAACGCACCACAGGAAAACCTGTGGTCGTCCTGAGCTACGGTCCCTTGGGAAACTTCTATTCAGAGGAGATATTCCAATCGCTTAAGATCGCAGGGAAACTCCTCGGCAAAGAGGAAAGGGCTGAGGCCCTGATCCAGTTCATTCAAGGCGCCTTCCGGGATCTACAACAAAGGACTAAGGTCATACCCGAAGAAAAGAAGCCGAAGGTCTATATAGGAGCTCTTGGATTTAAAGGTGGACACGGTATAGAGTCCACCGAATGTGATTTTCCTCCTTTTGTAGTTGTAAATGCTAAGAATGTGTTGGGGGAGTGCCGTGGCCACAGGTTTGTAGATAAGGAGTTTCTGATAGCCAAGGACCCCGATGTGATCTTTCTCGATCTGGCTAACCTCGCCTTAATAAAACAAGATTATGCTAAACATAAGGCCTTCTATCAATCTCTTAAGGCCTTTAAGGAAGGGAAGGTCTATGGGGTACTACCCTTCAATTGGTATACCACCAACGTGGAAACCTCCATCGCCGATGCATACTTCATAGGTAAGGTTCTTTATCCCGAGAGGTTCGAAGACATAGACCCCGAGTCCAAGGCCCGGAAGGTGTTCAGGTTTTTTGTAGGTAAGGATGTCTATGACGAAATGAAAAAGGCATACGGAGGCTTTGGAAGAATAGACTTTTCCCGGTGGTGATGAGATGGAACACTATCAGGCCTTGGAAAAGAGGAGGAGACTCCTTGGTTATACCTTAGGGATATTGTTGATTTTGGCGGCCCTGGTAGCGGTTCAGATGGGGGCGTATGAGGTCTCTCTCAGAGAACTGCTCGAAAGTGTGGTCATATGGAACATAAGGATACCCAGGATCACCTCTGCCCTACTGGTGGGCGCCATGCTCGGTCTATGTGGAGGAGTGATGCAATGCGTCTTGCGCAACCCCTTGGCTTCCCCCTTCACCTTAGGGGTTTCAAGCGGGGCGGCCTTCGGAGCTGCTGTGGCCATCGTGTTCCTTGGTGTAGGCCAATTGAACAGGACAGGGCTTACAGGGGTGATCATCGATAACCCTTATACCCTTTCGGCATTCGCCTTCTTCTTTTCCCTTGTGACGGTGCTGGTCATCTTGACCTTGGCAAGGCTGAAGCAGATAACGCCTGCAGCTATGATATTGGCGGGAGTAGCTATGTCGTCCTTTTTCCAGGCAGCGACCATGCTGATTCAGCTCTTCGCCGAGGATGTGAAGGTGGCCGCTGTGGTCTTTTGGACCTTTGGAGATGTAGGGCGGTCCAATTGGATCGAGATAGGGCTTATGGCGGTGATCTTCGGCCTTGTCTTCAGTTACTTTGTGCTTAGGCGGTGGGAGTTGAACGCCATGCTCGGTGGGGATGAGACGGCCAAATCCTTAGGGCTTGAACCCGAAAGGTTCCGGGTGAAGGTAATGGTCCTCGCCTCCCTCCTTGCTGCCGTGGGCGTCTCCTTCGCGGGGATCATAGGGTTTGTGGGCCTTATCGCCCCCCACCTGGTCCGTCTACTGATAGGGGGCGATTACAGATATCTGGTACCCTATTCGTCCCTTTTAGGGGCTCTGGTCCTCCTCCTTTCGGATACGGTAGGGAGGACTATCATCTCACCAGCCGTGATCCCGGTGGGGATCGTTACGTCCTTTTTGGGCGTGCCCACCTTTTTATATCTACTGCTGAGGGGTGAAAGGTATGCAGCGTGAAATCTTGCGGACGGAAGACCTCCATTTCTCCTATCACAAAAACAAATCCCATATCCTCCAAGGAATAGATCTCGCCCTTCACGAGGGGGAGCTGGTCTTCATCATGGGCCCTAACGGAAGCGGAAAGACCACCCTCCTTAAATGCCTCGGAAGGATCCTTAAGCCCAGAGGGGCGGTCTATCTGGAGGGTGTAGAAATCCAAGGACTGAGCCAAAACGACTTGGCTAAGATCTTTGGTTACGTCCCTCAGAGGTCTGAACTTTCCCCCCTTTCAGTCTTTGACGCTGTAATGCTCGGAAGAAAGCCCTATATGGGGTGGCGACCGAATAGGCGGGATGTGGAAGTAGTGAAGGGGGTACTCTTTATGCTTAATCTTGAGTCCCTTTCTGCCAAACCCCTTACCGAACTGAGCGGCGGTGAACTTCAAAAAGTGGCTATAGCCAGGGCCTTGGCTCAAGAGCCGAAAGTACTACTCCTGGATGAGCCAACAAACAACCTTGACTTCGCCAGCCAAATTGAGGTGATGGAGATCATCACGAGGCTCAAGGCCGATGGTATTTCCTCCCTTGTGACCTCCCACGATTTAAACCTACCATTGGTTTACGCTGACAGGGTAATCCTGATGAAGGACGGTAAGGTCTTCGCATCAGGCGACAAAGACGTTCTCAACGAAGAGACCATCAAGGAGGTGTATGGCGTGGAGGTGGAGATACACAGGCTCAATGGCAAAAGGATCATCCTGCCGAAGGATCATGTATCTGCTTGAGAAGCCTGAAAAAGGTGCCGATTTTCAACGGTTTTTAGAGAGAGTGCTTCAAGGTTTCAGTGACTTTTGCATCATCAAGACGGCCTTGGAAATCGGGATCTTTGAGAAACTCGAAGGGGCTATGGAACTTGAGGAACTGGCGCGTCAGCACGGCTTTGACGAACGCCTCTTTTATCTCTTCTTAGAAAATTTAGTGAGGCTCGGGCTGTTGAAGAAAAGGGGGCGATCCTATGCCAAAAGTTCCATGGCAGAGGCCTTCTTCAGCCCGTCCTCCCCTTATTGCCAACTTGAGCGAGTGGATCACGAACTGAATCGCCGGATGCGGTGGCTTAGGCTTCATGAACTCTTGAAGGGGGATGTAGAACAATTTCATAAACTCCCCTTTTTTGGTCACATAATCCACACCCTGGCCCAGCAGAGGATCCTTGGAGAGCTTCAGGAAACCGCAAAGGCGGTGTCGGAACTGAAAGGTTTTAAAGAAGCGAGGAAGCTCTTAGATCTTGGGGGAGGACATGGCCTTTACTGTATAGCCTTCACCTCGTTAAACCAAGACCTTGAGGCCTACGTTCTGGATTTACCAGAAGTATTAGAGGAAACGAAGAAATATCTACAGAGGTTCGGTGTAAATAGGGTTCACCTTTTGCCAGGTGACTTTTTCAAGGATGACTTAGGCAAAGGGTACGATATAGTCTTCTCATCCTATAACCCTGCTGGAAAGAGGAAGGAGTTGATCCCCAAGATATGGAAGTGCCTAAAGGATGGGGGGCTTTATATAAACGAACAGTTCTTTCCTCAGCAAAAGGAAGTCACTCCCGAAGACCTTGAGTGGAATCTCTGGACTTTCGGTATGGCCAAAGGTGTTAAGGCATACACCTTCGAAGGAGATCTTGACCTTGAAGGCTACATCGAGGCCCTTAACTCTTTTGGCTTTAACGTCGAGAAGGTTCTTGAGATGAGACCCCAAGTGAAAATGATCGTTGCGAGGAAGGGACAATCTGAGGATTTGTTTTAAACAATGTTGTTTATCAACCCTTAGATAAGTGGTGCGAGGTCAATCGGCTTCTTTCGGCGACTGATGAGGAGATCTTCAGGTACAGAATGGTGAAGTTTCAGCCTGTAAGGAGGGAAGTGATAACGGGTCTCCGATCCTTCGTGGACCTTCGTTACCTCTACCCGCCTCCCTCGCCTCAGACGAGGGCTTACTTAACTACAATGTCTCACCAGCACCATCAGGGATATGGAGGAGGCCAGTAATGATAGTAATAAACTCATAGCAGATCGTTTTGCCACTGGCCTTGGTCGTGTTGCTCCTCAACACCATGTCCCCGCACCTTTCACACCGAAGGCCACGAAGGCCTTTTCCTTGGCAGAAGCCGGGAAGGAAGCGTGGCCTTTTTACGTTTTGGCTTTATGAAAATGGTGCTATTGACAAAGAGAGACCGTCCTGTTATCCCTTTATGGGGTGCCCGAAAGGGCTTAATAGGGAAGAGGGGTGAGAAGCCCCCGCGGTCCCGCCGCCGTGACC
>QMXC01000112.1 GCA_003661945.1 Candidatus Bathyarchaeota archaeon
TGGCATCAAGTTTATCACTTTTGTCCACCATCCCCATCATCACCTTCGCCTTTCTGGCGTGAACGAGCCTGAATCTCAACCCTCGGGCCTCTATCTCATCCACCACCCAGTACTAGCTCCCTATGGTCTCAAGGGCTACAGGTGTGGAGGGCTCAAATCCCTCCAGGAACTCGAGGTTTGGTGGGCTGTATCCGCCTAAGCGGCTCAAAAGAAGGAGGGTATGAAGGGAAGAGATGAAATGACTTCATAGGGTACACGCTTTCAGAGATGTATCAAATTGTCCACACTTAGCGGGCATCACCACCCTTTTGGGGAATAAGGTTATATTTTTTCAATTTTTTATAAAGGAGAGTTCGGTGAATGCCGAGTAACGCTGCAGCGCGCACTTTATTATAATTGGTTGCCGCCAAAGCATGGCGTAAGGCTTCTTTTTCTGCGCTTTCAAGGATATTCTTAAGTGCTGAATGCTTCAAGTTGGTCAGGTTTTTTTGGTTGCGGTATAAGTAAAAAGGAAGATCACAGAGATAAATAGTATCCCTTTCTATAGAAAATAAAACCCGTTCAAGCACATTGCGAAGCTCCCGTACATTTCCTGGCCAGTCGTAGCCCATCAAGGCTTTCTCAGCTTGGGGGTCTATTTTTATTTCAGGAAGAGAAAAATCTTGGGTAATTTGTTGCAGTAAGTGGCGTGCTAGGGGGATGATATCTTCTCTTCTTTCCCGAAGAGGGGGGATATGAAGCGGTATTACATTCAAACGGTAAAATAGATCTTTGCGAAATTGACCTTTTTCCACCATTTCTTCAAGATTTTGGTTGCTAGCTGCAATTACGCGAAAATCGGATCTGATCAAAGTAGTGCCGCCAATACGTTCGAACTCTTTCTCTTCTATTACACGCAGAAGTTTCGGCTGCATTTCCAAAGGCAGATCTCCTACTTCGTCCAGAAATATGGTGCCGCCGTGGGCCAATTCAAATTTGCCAGGTTTACCACTGGACTTAGCCCCCGTAAAGGCGCCCTTTTCATAGCCGAAAAGCTCTGATTCTAACAAGTCTTTCGGAATGGCAGCACAGTTAATCCGTATGAAGGGATGAAATCTGCGAGTACTGGCGTGATGGATAGCCTGGGCGAATAGCTCTTTTCCAGTTCCCGACTCGCCGGTAATTAGGACCGGGAGATCGGTGGCAGCTGCCTTAAGTGCCTCATTTTTTAAGAATATTATGGACTTACTCACACCTACAATGCTGTCAAACGTGTATCGAGTTGAGCGAAGAGATATTAACTCTTGCTCATAAAATTTCAATTTAGATTCCAAAAAAGATAGTTTATCAGCAAGCTTTTTGAGATCTTTGACATCTTTAAACATCACTTGCCCAAAGACAGCAATTACCTTCCCGTTCTTCTTAATTGGAATCCGCTGAACTACCATATCTTGTCCCCTTATTCGCTGGGTCTCATTGATCTCAGGCCTTCCGGTCTTAGCTACGATATGCATCCGGGTGTTCTCTATTACCTCAGTTACGTGCTTGCCGATCTGAGCTTCTGGATCTACCCCTAAAAATTCGCCGTAGGGTTTGTTGAAGAAAAGTATATAACCATCAGGATCTGTTACCACAACACCGTTATATATACTGTCCAAGATCAACTTATACATTTCTAATTCTTGCTTAAGGCCTCGCTGTCTTTGAGCAAATATCTTACGACGCCCTCCGCCCTTGGATTTCTGCCGCGGTAATAGTTCCCTTTGCATGATCTTTCTCCGTATCAATTTTGCTACATGTAATTATTTTGATACACTAAATGCTTTTATATGTCAACCAAAAATCACAGAAAAAAGAAGATAGCTTCCTTAAGTGTGCCGTAAAGCATTGAAAATTCGACAAACTCACTACTCTAGGTAATTCTTGCTGATTTTAATAATCAAAAACCGTTTGGCCTTAAAATTGCTTTTAATTTCAGAGAAACAAAACTAAGGTAGGTTTAGGTAAGGTTCGATGATGATTGTTGATATTAGCGAGCCTGAAATAAAAAAGGAAGATATACTGATTTTGCCTGACGAGAATTTCAACAGGCGCAATGTTTGCATCGTAACTGGTGCAGCAAGCGGCATTGGAAAGGCGACTGCTGTTGCTGCGGCGGTAAATGGTTTGATGACCGTGGGCTTAGATATCAACGATGAGGGGGGAAGGGAAACTCAGAGAATTGCTCGAGAAATGGGAGGGGAAATGATTTTTATAAAAACGGACCTCTCTCGGGATGAGGAGATTGAATATGCTGTGCAAGAAGCAGCTAAGCTTGGAACCATCAAATACCTTGCTAATATTGCAGGCATTCAGCACATAGACTCAATAGAGAATTTCCCCATGGAAAAATACGACTTGATGCAGCGGATTATGCTTCGGGCTCCATTTTATCTTTCTAAGTTGACCATCCCTTACATGAAAAAGAGCAGTGATGGAACGGGGGTTATTGGCAACATGGCCTCCGTTCATGCCCACATTTGTACAATAAATAAGCCTGTTTATAACATCACGAAGTTTGGCCTAAGGGCTCTTACCCAATCAATTGCCGCTGAGGGTCAAGGAAAGATTAGGTCCTTCTCAGTAAGTACTGGATACGTGAAAACTGCCCTTACTTTGGGCCAGATCCCAGCACAAGCGGAACAGCGTGGGATAACTTCTGAAGAAGTAGTGCAGGAAGTAATGCTTGGAAGATCACGTATTAAAGAAATGATGGTTCCTATTGAGGTAGCTAATTTGTTTATGTTTGGATTTTCCCGTTATGCCAAATATCTCATCGGGGGAGACCTCTTATTTGATGGTGGTATGGTTTTAACATATTAATTTGGTTTGGTGGGTTGTTTTTTGGACCAAAAGAAACGAAGTCCTCAAACTTCAAAAAGGTTATAAATGACAAAAAATATAAATAAAAAGAAAGGAGGTAGTCAAAAATGAGAAGGGGAAAGATGTTGCTTATCATCATTGCCATAATTTGGGGTATGGCATCGGTTGCCATCGGTGCTGAGAAACAAAAGGTAATAAGGTGGAGATTTCAAAGTATCTGGCCGCCTGCTATCAATCTTATAGAAGGGGATAAACACTTTGTAGGGTTGGTGAACAAGCTTGCTGGAGGAAGGCTCAAGATCGACTTCTATCCAGGAGGAGCCCTTGTAGGGGGATTTGAACTTTTTGATGCAGTCGCGAAGGGAACAATCGAGGCTGGAGGTGATTGGCCCAATTACTGGGCTGGGAAAAATACCGCTTTTGACCTTCTCGGCTCGTTTCCAATGTTACTCACCCCAGGCGATTACTTCGTTTGGATATGGCAAGGCGGAGGTCTTGAATTATATCAGGAAATATATGGCAAATATGGTTTGGTTTACTTTCCCCATACGAACACATCTATGGAAAGCGGAGTAAGGTCAAATAAGCCTATTAGGACGCTTAAAGATTACGCTGGGCTGAAAATAAGGATGTCAGGACGTAATCAGGGGAAGATCCTTAAAGACATTGGAGCAGCCCAGGTAATGATGGCCGGTGGCGAGATATACCAAGCACTCGAAAGGGGGGTTATAGACGCTGCAGAGTTTTGCAATCCATCTACCGATTGGGGGATGGGCTTCCAAGAAGTAACGAAGTATTGGGCTAGTCCAGGTTGGCACCAGCCCAATTCGGTTTTGGGTGTCATGATAAATAAAAAGGCGTGGGATGCCCTGCCTGATGATCTAAAATACATCATAAAAGTAGCTGCTCAAGCTACTTTTACTTGGTCATGGAGTTTCTTTGAATATAGTGCAATCGATGGTACCAAAAAATTCCTCGAGAAAGGGATTAAATTAACCAGGTTAGACGATGATAGCCTCAAGAAATTGCAGGAGCTTGCTTGGAAACACCTGCTTGAGGATGCAAGGGCAAATCCCGATTTCGCCAAGGTAGCTTACTCTCAAGTGAAGTTCCTCCATGACTTCGCCCATTGGCGTACCATCTGCAAGCCTTTTAGCTTTGGAAGAAATCCTAAGGGCCTTGAGAAGGTCTTGAAGGAACTGGAAACCCTAGTGAAAGGCAAGAAGTGAAAAAATTTTGGGATCCTGAAGGCCCCGAAAAATTCGGGGCCTTCAGGCTGAAGAAAAAAGCTTAAAAATGAATCCAATGAAAAGATTGTGCAGAAGGCTTGATTTAATCTCGGAATGGACTGGTAGAATCGTCGGTTGGCTTATTGTTCCACTCACAGTTCTAATTCTTTTTGAAATATTGACAAGGCGGTTTTTAGGAAAACCGACTATTTGGACTTTTGAGATATCGAAGTTTATTTATGCTGGGCATTTTATGTTAGCCATAGGATATACCCTTCTCCATAAAGCTCATGTTTCTGTAGATGCTATTACCGTTCATTTGTCCCCAAGGACTCAGGCTATTCTTAATATAATCACATATATCATTTTTCTTTTCCTTTTCGCTGTCGTCATGATATGGCAAGGAACAATCTTTGCCGCTACATCTTGGAAGTTAAGAGAAACGAGTTGGAGTGTGTTTCACCCCCCCTTGTACCCAATAAAAACAGTAATGCCGATCACAGGGGGTCTCCTTTTGCTTCAAGGCATATCAGACTTCATCAAAA
>QMXC01000113.1 GCA_003661945.1 Candidatus Bathyarchaeota archaeon
AAAATTGATTCTGAATCTTGTTTTTGTATTCATAAACCTTATTCTAATAGTCAGTTAATCTAACTTTCGTGTGGGGTGAAGTGTTGTGAGCCAAGTTATCTTGCAAGCGTGTAAGGAACTCGTGGACGATGCTAAGAGCTGCTGTGCTGACCTTGTTTTTAAAGAGGTCTGTTTGGAGATTTTAGCGAGGGCGCGTCACGTTTTGAACGACGCGGACTTTGAGGCTCTAACGAGCTATGTAGCTGAAAAGATGAAAGAGAAGCCGAGAATACGTCATCCTCCAGCCATCGCCACCAAGTGAAAATAGCCCCTTTCGAATTCTGCTCCAGATTATCCCTCCTCCCTTCACCCCACACGCCTTCTCCCTTCTCCTCCATTTCTATGTGACAGTGTGCCGTTGTGCTTCTGTGAGCTCTGTTTATAACGCGGCGTGAAGGACAATTTTTCGGTGTTAGGGAACATGGAGAGCGTCAGGGAAGATGTTCGAAAAGTTGTTTCTTCGCTGAGTTTCGGGGACATCGTGCAGGTTGACTGGTTAGACGCTAGTGAGGCTTTGAATTCCTTTGAGGCGGGCGGCGAATGTGTTGATACTCCTGTTCGTTCGCTGGGGTATTTCTTGGGGTTGAAGGGTAAACGCGTCTTGCACTTGGTTATAGCTAAGGAGATAGTTCTCCGTCCTCATGCTTATCATTACAATGCTATTCCGCTGAGTATGGTTCAGAATGTCAGGGTTGTAGCTAGATGTCTGCTCGAGCCTAGGGTGAAGCGGGGTTTGAAGAAGTTTGTGTGGGAAACGCTTTCATCTATTCGTGGAAAAGCCGGGTGGAAATATGCGGGGGCTTAAACGTTTAGTAAGGGACGCCTTAACCGTGAAGGCGCCGATACGTGTTTCGAAGAACAAAAAGATCGTTTTTGTCACGTTGTTACCGAAGGAACGGGTTGTCTACGGCGTGTTGTTTGCGGTTATTGCCTTAAACTGCCTGTTCGTGTTGGAGGTTGTCCACGTGGTTTTCCTAAAACGTTGGAATAGTGAGGTTTTTGCGGCGATAACGAGTCTTATAGGTGCTATCCTAGGCGTGTTTGTGGGGCACAGAGGCTAGAACCGTGGAAGATGATGTGGCGTTAGAAAAGCTGCATAAGGATTCGATACGTTATCTTAAAGAAAGCATTTCGATATGTGTGGAGGAGCTCCGAAAACCCGAGGTTGAAAGTAAAACCAAGGTTCAGTGGGCACGTTGTCTAGCTCAACAGATAGCTGCTTTGATGAAAATCAGCCGCATGACCGCCTCGGACACCAAAGATTTAGCCTCATGGCTTTCGGAAATCAAACGTAAAATTCCGAAGAAATACGTCGAAAAGGAGTTGTTCCCCGACCTCCCGTAAGATTTACGTCCGAAATATTGCCTTTTTTCAACATTTAAACTTAACATTCGGTTTTTCCCGTTTTCTTTTATGCCAGAGCTTGATGAATTCGATGATTTAGGGTTAAAACTGCGCAGTGATACCGTCTTGTTCGCTCGGATAATCCTCGGTTTTAACCCGTTTCCCTATCAAGAGAAGTTTCTAAAGGATGAAAGCAAACGTGTCGTTGCTTGTTTCGGTCGTCAAACGGGTAAAACGACCGTGGTGGCGGTTAGGGCGGTTCACTTTGCGTTTACGAACGCCGAAGCCGTTGTGTTGGTGGTTTCCCCTTCGCTTCGTCAAAGCATGATAATGTTCGAACGAATCTGCCGTTTTATAGAGTCAAACCCCTACACAGCTAAAAGTGTTCGACGTAAAACCTGCACGGTGGTTGAGCTGCGTAACGGAAGTAGAATAATCGCTCTACCATGCGCGGCTCATCGTTTGAGAGGCTTTACGGCGCACATGGTTATCGTTGATGAAGCAGCATTTGTTCCCGATGAGGTAGTTACCGAAATCCTAAATCCCATGTTAGCTGCAACCGACGGCGTGTTAATCTTGGCGGGCACACCTTGGGGAAGAAATTACTTCTACAAGGCTTTCACAGACCCTGACTTCTCGGTTCATAAAGTGAAATCCTCCGAATGTCCGTTAATCTCCGAAGAGTTTCTACGAAAACAACGTGAATGCATGACCGCAGAAGCCTACGCCCGCGAGTACGAAGCAGAATTCGTAGAAGAAACACAATCGTACTTCTCCCAAAACCTCGTCCAACGCTGTCTGGCACCAGAGCTCCAACTCTACGACGAAAGAGATGTTCTAACGAGCCAGACAATCCTAAAAGGCGAATACTACATGGGTGTTGACTTAGGTAAACTCCAAGACTATTCAGCCGCCGCTATAATCGAAAAGAAGCGGAATGGAACGCTGGAGTTGAAGCTTCTCAAGGAATTTCCACTCAACACGCCATATCTAACCGTTTCAGGCTGGATACTTCGAGCCTACAAAACGTTTAGGTTCAAACAAGTTCTCATTGACCAGTCAGGTGTAGGTGAACCTTTCCTAGAAATTCTTAAAGACCAAGGGATGAACACTGTTTCAGGCGTAAAACTCACTCTGCAAGCGAAAACAGCGATGCTGTCTAACCTGCGGATGCTTATGGAACGGTCAAAGCTAAAAATGCCCTATCTACCCCGCCTATTTCAGCAGCTAAATGAGCAAAGATACGAGTATACTGGAACCGGGCAGCTAAGATTTTGGCATCCCCCTCACGCTCATGATGACCAGCTATGGGCGTTGGCTTTAGCTGTCTATGCAGCCAAGAAAACCGTTCCTGAGGGAACCGTGTTGCGGGCGTTTTAGTGTTTTTTACGTCAACGTTTTTACGCTTCTGGCTTCTCTAAAGCCTCGACGAGCATGAGTTCGTATTCGGACGTTTTGATAGGTTGTAGGCGTTGTCGTGTTGAGCTTTTGGCTAATTTAGTCAAGGCGCTGGAGGAAAACGGCTGTAAAAAGAAAATTCTGGCTGAAAAGGTGCACATGAACTATAAGCAGCTGAACCGGTATCTAGGCGAGTTAATCAGGCTCGGTCTAGTTGAGACGTATCGGTGGAATGGGAGAAAGCTTTACCGTCCAAGCCGGAAAGGGAAGCTTTACCTTAAATACTTCCGCAACCTCAAGGAACTGCTTACATAAACTTTTATACAAACTTCATAGTAGAGGAGATTAGGAGAGTGATGTTTTGAACCTGAATCCCAAGTTTCTGGCCGGTTATTGCGGATTATACTGTGGTGCATGCGCAATATATCAGGGAAAAATAAAACAAGCCGTTGAAAACCTCCGAAGCCTTATAAAGGCTTACGGCTTCGACAAGTTCGTTTCCGAGTTAGCTCGGTGGAACCCCACTTTCAAACATTACAGGGAATTCGAGGAAGTGATGAAAGCCTTCGAAGAAACGTTCGGCGAATGCCCAGCGTGCATGCAAGGCGGCGGAGCGCCTCAATGTCAGATACGAATCTGCTGCCAACAAAAAGGATATGCTACATGCGCGGAATGCGTTGAAATGTGGACATGCCAAAAACTTGAACCCTACGCAAAAAACAGAGAAGCTCTGGAAAAAATAAAGGCTGTGGGCTTGGAGAAATGGGCTGAAGATATGCAGAAGAAAGTGGAAGAGGGATTCTCCTACCGAATCTGATGCACTGAAAGATAGTTTGGAAACAATCAATATCACGTTTAAACACAATTTCCAGTTATCTTTTCCCCTTTCTCATTTCTAACCGTTGGTTGGATGCTGCACCGAAAGCCTCGAGAAATATTCCGCATAGTTAAAATTGCCAAGAAATATGACCGTAAAACAGGGCTTTTACACATAACCGTAGCCTATAAAACGGCGGTAAAAACGCTTACCCCGCGAACAGTCGCGGTTGCTGAGGCTTTTGGGCTTGGAATAGGCGACGTGAAGCGGCACGTTCTCTACGACGAGTTCAAGATACGGTTGAAGCCCACCGACATAGTGTATGTTACCGGGGAAAGCGGAAGCGGCAAAAGCGTTCTGCTTAAACGGCTGGAAAGACTGCTGAAACCCGAAACCGTGAACATCAGCGACATAAAGGTGGACAAGCGGAAACCCATAATTGAAACTCTCGGGGAAAACGTGGAACAAGCCATAAAGCTGCTAAGCAAGGTGGGATTAAACGACGCTTTCCTTTTCCTCCACAGCTACAACGAGCTAAGCGAAGGACAGAAATACCGCTACAGAATCGCCAGGCTTATGGAAAGCAAAGCCCAATACTGGATTCTCGACGAGTTCTGCTCA
This sequence comes from Candidatus Bathyarchaeota archaeon, assembly GCA_003661945.1. Classification (GTDB taxonomy): domain Archaea; phylum Thermoproteota; class Bathyarchaeia; order Bathyarchaeales; family UBA233; genus UBA233. The sequence continues at coordinate 4,220 of QMXC01000113.1, forward strand.
ACGCTGGACCGGGATACCGCTAAAATCGTGGCTTTTAACCTTCAGAAACAAGCTAGAAAACTTGGAAAAGCAGTGATAGCCGCTACGACGCATACCGACCTCGTTGAAGACTTGTCTCCCACGATTCACATCCATAAGCAATTCGGAAAAGAAGTTAGAACTCGATACCTTGTCAGAAATCGAAACAAACCAGCTCAATTTTGCTCTCTAACCCGCAAAACAGTCATAGAAGAAGGCACGATAGAGGATTATAAAGCGTTAAGCAATTTCCATTACCGAAGCAGTAGGTTGCCGCCGCCGAGGAAAATTTTTAAGACGACGCGGAAAGACGAGAAGAAGCTCTGCGGAGTA
>QMXC01000114.1 GCA_003661945.1 Candidatus Bathyarchaeota archaeon
CTCATCAAGATTTGGCTAGCTTCTTCATATTTTGCGTCTAGCGCTGCGAAGTTTATCGGCGGCTGCACGTTCATTATCCTTGCTAATCCTTCTATTACTGTGCGTGTGGAAAACTCGCCAGCCCGTGGAAAATACTGCCCATTCATTTTTCCATAAATTTCCACTTCTGGAACGCGGTCTTTGGCTAGGGTTTTTATGCGCATTTCTAGGTAAGGTTCAAGCTCCTCTACTATGATTATCTTGTCGTGGGCTTTGAGGAACTCCACAATCATGTTTTCTGGAAGCGGGTTGGTCATTCCGAGTTTCAATATGCTGACGTCAAGCCCTAACAGTTCAGCTGCTTCCACCGCGTAGTTGTAAGCCGCGCTTGAAGAAATTATGCCTACACGGCTTTTTTCAGCTCGGCGGACGACACGGTTATACGGCGAATTTTCGCTGACCTCCAAGGCTTTTTCTGTTTTCTCGAGAAGCCATAGGTGCATGGCTCTTGCATGATGTGGAACAGCGACGAATCGTCGAACGTCACGTAGAAATTCTCCTTTTATCCGCGGTTTTTCCACAGCGCCGTAGGTTACCGGTCCCCGCGTATGGTTTACCCGTGTAACCGTTCGAAGCAACACTGGAAGCTCGAGTTTTTCGGAAATTTGAACCGCTTGCTTTACCATGTCTTTGCATTCTTGGGCGTTTGAAGGTTCGAGGCACGGTAGGCTGGACAGCAAGGCGTATATGCGGGTATCCTGCTCGTTTTGAGAGCTGTAGCATTCCGGGTCGCCGGCTACGACTATTACGTATCCGCCGCGTACCCCCATATAAGCCAAAGTCATAACCGCGTCAGCAGCCACGTTCAAGCCTACATGCTTCATGGCGGTCAAGGCGCGTGCTCCGGATACCGCTGCCCCAGCAGCTACTTCAACGGCTACCTTCTCGTTCACGGAATACTCCATGTAAATTCCGGCTTGAGCCGCTAACCTTGAAACGGTGTCTCCTATCTCCGAAGCCGGGGTCCCCGGATAGGTTGTGACTATTCCTATTCCAGCTTCAATTATGCCTCGCGCTATCGCTTCGTTGCCTAAGAGGAGAACTCGTTTTCCAACGTTGTCTTCGAGAAGAAGGTTCGGTTTAGGCGGCAAACACTTTCCTCCATTTTCAGCGTAGGAGAAGTTTCTATTACCCGGCTATTACATATAGACCTTTTGATGAAGTTTCGCTTATAAAAAGGGAGAAAAAGGGGTTTTAGCCGGATTATTTTCCTTTGAATTCGGGTTTACGTTTCTCCATGAAAGCCGCTACGCCTTCTTGGAGGTCTTCGGTTGACGCTACGACGGCGAAGCCTTCCCTTTCTAACGCCAAGGCAGCCTCTAGGTTCACGTTTAAGCCGTTATCGATTAGCGATTTGGCTATTCGAAGGGCTACCGGCGCCTTTTTGGCTAGTTCAGCTGCGAACTGTCTCACGTGTTCCATGAAGCCTTCAGCTGGAACCACCATGTTCACGAGTCCCCACTGCTCAGCGGTCTTCGCGTCAATCATCTTACCCGTGAAAACAAGCTCTTTCGCTCTAGTTTTCCCAATCAGCCGTGTGAGCCTTTGAGTTCCACCCCAGCCCGGAATAAGCCCGATGTTTATCTCCGTCTGTCCCATCCGGGCTTTTTCAGAGGCTATTCGCAAGTCACAAGCCATCGAGACTTCTAAGCCTCCTCCGAGAGCGTATCCGTTAATCGCGGCGATTACGGGTTTTCCAAAGTCTTCGAGGGCTCTGCAAAGCTTGTTTCCCATCAAGGAGAGTTCACGGGCTTTAAGCGGAGTCATGCCCTTCATTGATTTGATGTCCGCCCCGGCTGAAAACGCCTTTCCCGCACCGGTTAGAACGAGCACGCGGACCTTTTCGTCTTCTTCAGCGTCTTTCAAGGCTTCTAGAATTTCAGTTACCATGTCTTTGTTGAAGGCGTTTAATGCTTCTGGTCTGTTCAGCGTTATAACTGCTACTCCATCATCACCTTTCTCGTAGGTTATGTATTTGAGCTCCATTTCGTTTCACTTTCCGGTCCAGTCGTAGAACCCTTTTCCAGTTTTTCTTCCCAGAAGCTTTGCCCGAACCATTTGTTTAAGCCCGGGGTTCGCTTGGAACTTCACGTTGATTTCCTTTGATAGAACTTCCGTGATTGACAAAACCGTATCGGCGCCTATATAGTCTAAGAGCATAAGGGGACCCATGGGCCAGTTTAAGCCTAGTTTTATGGCTTTGTCTATGTCGTCTCTGTCGGCTACGCCTTCCCAATAGAGGGCTACGGCTTCGTTTAAGGCTGGAGTTAGTATGCGATTAACTATAAAGCCTGGAACATCCTTTTTCACTAGAACCGTTTCTTTCCCCATTTTCTGGGCGACTTCCATGACCGTCTGTATAGTTTCGTCCGACGTTTTCGCTCCTTTTATGATTTCCACAAGCTTCATGAGCTGCGGCGGGTTGAAGAAGTGCATTCCACAGACTTTTTCCGGACGGTTTGTGGCTGACCCTAACTCGGTTATGCTTATGGACGACGTGTTCGAAGCGATTATAGTATGCTGCGGAGTATAAGAATCCACTTCCCGGAATGTTTCCTTCTTTATTTCCACTATTTCGGGCACTGCTTCGATGACCAAATCCACGTCTGCTACGGCTTCCTTCAAATCCAACGTGGGGTGAATTCGGCTTAAGGTTTCCTGAACCTGCTGCTCTGTTAAGACTCCTTTGCTCTGAAACTTGCTTAGGCTTCGCTGTATCATGCTCATGCCTTTGTCGAGAAATTCCTGTTTTATGTCTCTGAGTCTCACTTGGTATCCGGCTTGGGCTGCTACTTGGCATATTCCATGTCCCATCAGACCTGCGCCTAAAACAGCTATTTTCCTAACTTCCATTCTTCTCTCTCCAACGTTTTGTTGAATTTATATGAAAAGCCACACGTGGTTATTTAGTCTTTTGAAACCATATCGTTTGTTCAGACTTGGATTCCAATTCAATATTTCCCCTTCATAAAATTTTATTCAACTTCAACATATTCGAAAACGAGAGCTTGGAGATGTTACGCTTATCTAAAGACAAGTATAAGCCCGAAATAGACACCGAACGATTCGAGGAAGTCCTCTTAAAATGTATAGACCGGGGGCTGTTGATTTTAGGCGAATCGCCGAGAAAGGCGATTTATTATCATCTCGAAAAAAGGGAACGTGTTAAACGAGAAGAGATTCCGGAAAAACTAGACGAATTTGTAGAAGGTCTTAGGGCAATATTCGGCTCCGGCTCGTTTCTCATTGAAAAAAGCATAGTTCAAGAACTGTTCAAGGAATTGGAAATTCCGCCTCCTCGAGAAGAGTCCAACGACCTAGTGGAATCTTTGAACTACGTTGTAAATGTTTTAGCTCGCAAAAGTCGGGGGAAGGGGTGAAGTTGGCGAAAGCCGAAATCACCGAAACAAGCGTCATCTGCAAGGCTTTCGACGCCGTGAATTTCGCCGTTGCAGTAAGCGACGTGAAGGAACACATCCGCAAAGTGAACCGTGAATTTCTAAGGCTTCACGGGATCTCAAGCAAAGAATGCGCTGGCAAGACATTTTACCAGTTCATTGTTCCCGAAGACAGAATTCGGCTGAGACGGGAGCTCCAAAAAGCCTTGAGGAAAGGCAGTTCGCATGTATGTTTTCGAGTCCGCGGCTTACGCAAAAACGGCGAGGTGTTTCCAGCCGAGATAGATTTTTCCATAGTAAAGGTTAAGGGAAAAGCCCGCTTACTCGTCGAAGTAGTACGCGACATAACCAGACAATCCTTCATCGAAGAGCAGCTTAAGAAACGAACAAAAGAACTTATGGCGCTTATGAAAAGCGGCACGGAAATGCTTCAAACGCAAGACCTTAGAAAAAGGCTTCAAGTAATAGCGGAAGCCATAAGAGGGCTCGGCTGGCGAAGAGTAGTCATATCAGTCAGAGACGAAAACCTCGAGCCAACCAGCCCAGAAGACATAGTTACCGCCGGGCTCACACCCGAAGAGGTGGAATTCCTCTGGAAAAACCGTCCGCCTGGAAAAGTTTGGCGGGAACGCTTCGGACCTGAATTCCAACGCTTCAGAATAGGCGAGTTCTATTACCTTCCGTGGAGTGACCCGTGGGTAAGGAAGAAATTCACCAAAGGTGTTGTTCCAAGCAGAATTCCGCCGGAAGAAATGGTTGACTGGGACCCGCAAGACATGCTCTACGCTCCCCTACGTGTGCCCGGCGGACGGATAGTAGGAATCTTAAGCGTAGACGACCCCGTGGATGGGCGCCGTCCAACCAGAGAATCACTCGCTCCGCTGGAGCTGTTTCTACATCAAGCTGCCGTCGCCATCGAAAACGCCCAGCTGATAAAAGATTTGCAAGCAGCTAAAGACTTCGTGTCTAGGATAATGGAGCAGTCCCCGTTAGGCATACTAGTCTTCGACAAAAACGGCACATGCATCAGCATTAACAAAGCCGGCCTCAGAATTTTCGGAATACAAAGCAGCTCCGAAGTTGCCGGATGCTTTAATCTTTTTAGGCATAAAGGCTTGATTAGAA
>QMXC01000115.1 GCA_003661945.1 Candidatus Bathyarchaeota archaeon
CCCTTGTCTCAGTGCCCATCTCCGGGCTCCCGCTCTCACGGCCCGTACCGGTTATAGGCTTGGTGAGCCGTTACCTCACCAACAACCTGATCGGCCGCGGCCCCATCCTTGGGCGGCGTCTAGAAGCATGGTCTAGACGTCCTTTCGGGGAAAATCCATTCCAGGATTTTTCCCCTATCGGGGATTAGCCCCAGTTTCCCGGGGTTGTCCCCGTCCCAAGGGTAGGTTAGCCACGTGTTACTGAGCCGTGCGCCGCGCTTCCCCATGGCCGGAAGCGCGCGACTTGCATGTCTTAGTCCTACCCCGATAGCGGTGGGGTCCGGCAGGATCAACCGGAGTTGCTTATTGGGTTGGGTGTACGGCCTTTCGGCTTGGAAGGGTTGGTTTCGGGGGTGTGCTGGTTTGTCGGACCTAAACTTGAAGGTTTAGGTCTCCATTTTGTGTCCGCAACTGGAGGTCAACCGCCTCATCCGGTTAGGCGTTTCGCCGTTCGTTGGGGTTGAGCCGCCGCCGTTTGATGTTGCGGACTCGGCTATCATTCGAATTTTTTCTCAAGCGTGTTTTCCATTTATAAATGTTTCTTCCTAACTAATAAACTTATACACTCGAAGCAGCTGGGATAGGGGACCCATGATAAGTTAGTGTTGAGGCTTGTTTTTGAAGAGTATTTCCCTAGTTTCTAAGGCAACGAATTCGACTAGCTGGTTCTTTTTCTCTTGGTATTTCCTCGGGGTTAACAGTTCTATTTCTGTTTTTGCGCCCCATTCTGTGAACACGGTTGGATAGACATAGAGCCTTTTCCGGGGATTGGCTTGCTTGAGGAACTGCGCTATGATTAAGGTTAGTGGACAAGGGGCTTCTATTTTGTGTTCTAGAATATTCTTGTGAATCCCCTCTTTTCCTCCAGCAAATTGGCATTTGTCAATCTTGAATATGAACTTGTTTCCTTCACGTTTTAGGGTCATTCCTTGGAAGAAGCCGTATTTTTCCAGTGTCCGCAGCTTTTCTTGTAACGTGTCGCCTTCCACGAATTCAAGACAGTTAAAGCCCATTTCGTCTATTGCTTTTAGAGAAGCCTCCCAACAGCCGAAAAAGCCTAAACGTTCTTTTACAGCGGTGAAAACAGCAAAGAATGTTGAATGCATGCTGCAGCACATAAACTTCACAAGTTTAGCGAACGCTAGTTCTTGCTTCATTCCCTTTGCCTCCCCAAACAAGCCGATAGGAAGTAGAACAAAAAGCTTATGAAGTAAAACTTCTAAGTGCAAATCATTAAAACAGTTAAATATTGCAAATAGATATTCTTGGTTTAAGGTGTGAGTGGCCTTCTTGTCGAAGAATTATGATTCCAAAACTCGTTTGTTAAGCTGGCTTTCTTTCGGAGTTTTCCTTATACTTGTAGGCTTCCTTTTCCTTGTGACGCCTAACTTGTGGGATAACATTAAACGTTTTTTCGAAGACTTTGCGTTGAAGAAGGTGCGGGGAAGCTTTTATTTTCCAGCTCCCGAGCATAATCATCCGGTGTTATACAATACGTTAGCTGTGTTCTGCATTGCTTTTGGAATCTACCAAGTTCTGTTGTTGATTTTGGAGTTCTATCTAAAAGTTAGGAGTTCTCAGAAAATCGAAACTTTCTCTAACATTGTATTTTGGGTTGCAGGTGGCTACTTGTTTACGCTGTTGCGAGATGAGCAGATAAGTTGGTTCGTGTTTGTCGGAGCCATGATACTCGTGATAGGAACGGTTGTTCTCACTAAGGCTTTATTGAAGCTGCTGTTTAAAGATGCGAAGGCTGGAAAACCTTAATTTATCGAACTCTTCATGTTTTACTCCCTAGACCGCGTTTCGGGAGAAGGGAATAGTTTGGCGATAATTCGAACATTTGATCTAACTAAGAAGTTTGGAGAGTTTACAGCTGTTGACCACTTAAATCTCTCCATAGAAGAGGGGGAAATCTTCGGGCTTCTAGGTCCGAACGGCGCTGGAAAAACAACCACGCTGCTGATGCTTACGACGGTTATTAAGCCTACCGAGGGAACGGCTTACGTGGGCGAATACGACATCACTAAGGAGCCCGATAAGGCGCGTCGTCTGGTCGGTATGGCTTTTCAAGAGCCTAAACTAATGTGGGTCATGACCCCTTGGGATGTTTTGAACTGGCACGCCAAGGTGTGCGGTTTGTCTTCTTCGGAGCGGAAGCAACGGGTGAAATGGGCTTTGACCGAGCTGGGCTTGTGGGAAGACCGGCATAAGAGCGTTCATACGTTTTCCGGGGGCATGCGTAAAAGGGTTGAAGTTGCCAAAATTTTGATTCAACGTCCAAAAATAGCGATTGTTGACGAGCCTACAACGCAGATAGACATCGTTGGGAAACATAGGATTTGGAACATGATTCGGGCTTTACGCGACGAGGGGTCAACGATTATTTTAGCGACTAACGAGCTTTATGAGGCAGATATCCTTTCCGACCGAGTAGCCATTATGCATAGAGGCAAACTCTTGGTTTGCGATTCGCCTAAAAAGCTCAAAGATAGCATCGTAGGCGGAGACCTAATCGAGCTAGTCTTGGAGAAAGAGGCTGCTGAAAACACGGTGGAAGAGCTTAAAAAGATTGAGAAGGTCGTGGATGTTTTGGCTATTAAGCCGAACCATTTGAGAATTTACTTGAACCACGCTGAAGAAGTGCTGCCGCAGATAACCGAGCTCTTCATGAAAGCCCGTTTGCCTATTCGAAGCATTCGCATGAGTGAACCTTCCCTCGACGATGTTTTTGCGCATTATACCGGGTTAACAATCGAGGAGGCTGAAAAACAATAAGACGCGTTTTGCTCGTCGCCGAAAGAGACATTAAAATGTTTCTGCACTACAAGTTCGTTCTCATACTTCGCGCCTTATGGTTCCTAGCGCAGATAGCCCTCTTCGGCTTAATAGTAAACCGCATGGTCAAGGAGGAAGTTCAAGTCGTAACTGGAGGCAACTATTTCTATTTCTACGCCGCGGGCATCGTAGTTACGCTGCTCTATTCCATGACTGTTTTCATAGGCTACGACATATACGAAGAGGCAGACCACGGCGTAACCGAATACCTATTGAGCTTACCCGTCTCGCGGAGGGAACTTGTCCTTGGAAGAGCCATAGGCGGCGGGTTGCGGAGCTTCCTTTACGTGGCGCCGCTCATGTTTGTGGTTCTCCTTCTGATAGGAATCACTGACCCGTTTCGAATCTTGATAGCGCTCACAGCGCTTTTCTTGTTCGCTTTCGGCGTGGCTGGAATGAGCATAACCCTTGCTATGAGCATAAAGTCCCACGACAGATTCGACATTCTCCTCGGGGTGCTAAACGCTTTCATAGTGAGACTTAGCACAACCATGTATCCCGTGGCTTTCATGCCACCGCAGTACGCTGCGATGGCGCAGTTTAACCCCTTAACCTTCGCTGCCGACATCTTCCGCTGGGGCGCCGGGTTAGAAGCCGTGCTTCTGACAAGCCCGTTCGTATCCGTGTTTGGCATAGTGGTTTTCTTTTCGGTTTTCACGTTTCTAGGCATAGTTTTCTATGAGAAGCGGCTCGAAGGGGGAGGCTGGCGTTGAAGCTGGGCGGAATAGCGCATTTGTTGGAGTATGACCTTCGAAACTTTTTCCGTTACAAGTGGTGGATAGCTGGGATGATAAGCATGAACCTCGCCGACCTCATAGTGATGGCGGTGGTATACACAAACATGATAAGCCCAACAGTAGCCGGAAAATACTTGAGCTATTTCCTCTTCTTTTCGCCCGGAATCACCATAACTGCGCTTTTCGCAGCCGCCTTCATGATTGGACGGGAGATAAACCGCGAGTTTCGTCGAAGTCTTTCGCATTACCTGTTGAGTCTCCCCTTCTCGAGGCGGGAGCTAGCCTTTGGAAGAGTGCTTTCCGGCGGAGTAAGGGGAATGGTGTATATGGCGCCCTTGCTGGCTACGACCACGTTTGTTACGTGGTTTTTCACAGAAAAACTTCCTTCGCCTCTGGAAATGCTCCTCGTGGTTTTCGCGTTATTCCTCGTCTCCATTGGAACTTCAGGGTTGAGCATAACCATAGCGCTCTCAACAAAAAGCTTCGAAAAGTTCGTAACCGCCCGAGGCGTAATATACTACGTGTTATTCTTCTGCAGCTCGGTTTTCTACCCCCTCGACTTCATCCGGCAGCTTGGAAGAGACGGAACGCTGCCTCAGCCTCTCGTGTTTATCGCGGAGATAAACCCGTTAAGCTCCGGCGCAGACATAACCCGCTCCTTTCTGCTGGGATACCCCTCCTTCTCCCCGCTCATGCTGCTGAATGTGGCGTTGTTCGCAGCAATCTTCGTTTTAACCGCAACTTTTGCCTACCTAAAAATAGTCCAAGAATGACTGCTATGCAAAGTGTTCCTAACACTGTAAGTAGCTTAAGATCGTCTTTGGTGTTTTCTTGAACCTGCGGGTCAATACCTTTTAATTTGCAAATGTAGGTGCGTGTGAGGTCGTAGAGATAATAGGGATTTTTGTTCCAAGCAGTGGAATCATAGTGGGGTTCTATTGCGGTTC
>QMXC01000116.1 GCA_003661945.1 Candidatus Bathyarchaeota archaeon
AAACACCCGTGTTTTTGCTGTTCCTTTTCTATTTTACAGAAAATGCAAGGCTTATCTGGAAAGAGGCATTTCATTCCCGGATGCCAAAGACATTTCTCCCGTTTTGAACAAATGCCCCGTCGTTCTCCGCTGCTCATTTCCTCTATTTTGGAAGGTATGCCGAGGTATCGCTTTAACAGTTCTCTTGTCCAAGGTGCAAACTTATGTTCTTCCATAAGTAGCAGTTTTTTGACCTCGCCCAATGGGATGAAATTCATTGATTTTATTTCCATTTTATCGGCTTTCATCTTGCCTGAGTATCTGCACTTGTATAGCACTGCTATGGTGTTGTCGTTTGTTCCGTAAGACATTCGAAACTTAACTATTCGCTGAAGCTTCGGTTTTACGATTCCTAACTCCTCTCTTAACCCTCTTGTTGCGGCTTCTTCGAATGTTTCCCCGGTTTTCACGTGTTCTGAAACCGAGCAATCATAGGTGTTCGGAAACTTGTCCTTGGTTAGGGAGCGAACTGGCAAAAGCAGCCTTCCTTGTGAGTCAAAAACAAGCACGTGGACTCCTCTGTGCCACATTCCAGAAGTATGAATTTCCTCCCTCGTCGCTTTGCCTATCACGTTGTCATTTTCATCTACAACGTCCAATATTTCTGTCATAAACCTGTCCCTCATGGAAGTTGGTAAAGAACATAGCGTTTTGTTTCCACGAGCTTTACAGTGCCGTGTGGAAGGCTGGGCTGCCGTGGGGACAGCTTGTCTATTAATATTAACACGTGGTCGTATTGGAGCTTGAGCTCTGACGGAGGCTTTTTAGCTATATCTTCGCCCGTCAAGTATTCCACCCAGTAACCATACCTGAAATCAACAACTATAACGGAGTTAGATGGAACATAATAACTTATAATTTTAAGCTGTTGATACTCTTCTTCCCCTATCATAGGATGCATTTTTCCAGAAGCCCCTATTCCCTGCAGAATCAGCGGGAGAACGCACAAAATCAGAAACGCGGCCAAGACTGTTCTCTTTTTGATTTTTGAAACTACAAATCCGAGGATAATAGTCATCGGTATGAACTCCATTAGGAGAAAGCGCCAAAGCCACTCCGGAGGAATCAGCGGGAATGCAAGAAACGCGCCGATGATGGTTGCCGTGGCAACAGCTAATGTTTCTTGTTCGTTGCCTTTTTTCCATTCGTAAAACGCAAAAAGGGCTCCGACCAAAATAACGGGTAGTATCAAAGTCCCTCCAGCAGGGTCGAAAAGAAATAGCGCGGGAGAGGTTTCTCCAGTTTCTTCGGAAAATAAATCTTGGAGAAAGCTTACCCCTTTGAAGAAGTCCGTGAAAAGCGAAGGAAAAGCAGCTAGGGCTCCGGCAGCAAACACACCTATAATTGCCATCAAAATAGCTGCGTTTTTGGCGAGTCTTTTCCAGTTTTTCAAAAAGAAGAATCCTGCGACTACGTAGATTGTTAGAAAGAGCAGAGCCACGCCGAAATCCAACACGTGGGTTGCTCCAGTTAAAACTAGGAACACGGCAGCCAACGCTAGGTTTTTCTTGCCATGTTTTTCTTCAACCACAACTAGGTGGAGATAATACACGAAGCATAGTAGGAACAGAACTCCAACAGCGTTTTTAAGCAAGTCATTCAGCAATCTCACGTGGGGCGCGGCGAAAAGGCACACCACCATAGCGACGTAGCCGCAAAGCTGCGAATTCGAAATCTTTTTGACATAAAAATAGGCGGGCACGGACGACAGCGCCGAAACAAGCGCCAATCCAACGCGAATTCCCAGCGTGGTGTCCTTGAAAACCACCGTGAAAAAAGCGAATAGGAAAAAAGCCAAAGGCGGGTCTCCATGCTTTAGGCTCCCAGTCTTCAGCAAGTGTTCAACTTGAACTAGGTAGTAGGGTCCGTCGATTCCGTAAATTAATGGGTGTCTAGTGAGAATGTAAAGGTAAAACCCTAATCCCACAAGAAAGATTAAAGCTATGACGGCGTTTTCTTTGTGTGCTATGCTCTCGAGAAGCTTCATGTTTTCACGATTAGACGGATTAGAGAGTTTACGTTTTTAAGGTTTCCATCTTTTCAGCAGCATAGAGTTTCCAACGACTGTGATGTCGCTGAGTATCATGGTTGCAGCTGCTATTTCGGGTCTAACTAGAACTTGAAAGGCTGGATATAGGATTCCCGCGGCTAGCGGGACGGTTAGCATGTTGTAGAAGAAAGCCCAGAAAAGGTTCTGCTTTATCTTCTGCAACGTTTTTTGGCTTAGCTTTATGCTTGTGGCTACGTCGCGGGGGTCATCTTTAACCAAGACTATGTCTCCAGCTTCTATTGCTATGTCTGTTCCGCCTCCGAGAGCTATTCCTACGTTTGCTTGGGTTAGGGCTGGAGCATCGTTTATTCCGTCGCCTACCATAGCGACAAATCTTCCTTGACTCTGAAGCGTTTTCACGGCTTCCACTTTTTCGGCGGGTAAAACCTCTGCTAAAACGTCGTCGATACCTAGCTGTTTCGCTATTGCCTCAGCAGCTTTTTTCGAGTCGCCGGTAAGCATGACCACCCTTAGCCCCATCTTCCGCAGTTTCTCAACAGCCTCGGGAGAATGCCTTTTAATAGTATCTGAAACAGCCAGCAATCCCAACACTTTGCCATTAACTGCTACAACTAAGACGGTTTTTCCCTCGCTCTGCAATCTTTTCACATCGCTTTCAAATTCTTTTAGGAGTATTCCATGCTTCTTCATTAATTCGAAGTTTCCAACAAGGATTCTCTTACGTTTGTTTTTCGCTACGACACCAAGTCCAGGTAAAGCTTCGAAAGAGTCTGCCTCTGGGATTTCAATGCCTTCGCTTTTTGCCTTTTTGACTACTGCTTTGCCGATGGGATGTTCCGACCTTTTCTCGGCTATGGCTGCCATTTCCAGAACCTTTCTATCTTTTGGAACTATGTCGGTTACCGCTAGTTCTCCCTTTGTCAACGTTCCTGTCTTGTCGAAAACGACCGTGTCAATTTTTCTGATTATCTCCAGTACGGCGCTATTTTTTATTAGAATTCCGTTTTCAGCTCCCTTGCCCACGCCTATCATTATCGCGGCGGGTGTTGCTATGCCTAAAGCGCAGGGACAAGCGATAACTAGAACAGACACGAAAGTCGTCAAGGCTAGCATCAAATTTCCATAGACGAAATACCAAACGGCGAAGGCAGCCGAGGCAACTAAGACTACTGCTGGCACAAAGATGTTCACAACCTTGTCTGCGAACCTTTGGATTGGCGCTTTGCTTGCCTGCACGTCACGGGCTAACTTCACGATTTGAGCCAGCATCGTTTCGCTTCCAACCTTTACAGCTTGAAACTTCAAAGTTCCCGTCTTGTTGACAGTTCCGCTGAAAACCGTATCCCCAACGTTTTTCTCAACCGGAACTGACTCGCCAGTTATCATAGATTCATCCACGAAGGAATGTCCATCAACTACTGTTCCGTCAACTGGGATTCTCTCTCCGGGTCTAACGATTACGATGTCGCCGACTTTAACTTCTTCTACCAGTAGTTCTATCTCGTCGCCGTTTCGCACGACGATGGCGGTTTTGGGCTGAAGCCTCATAAGTTTCCTGATGGTTTCACCGGTTTTTTCAACAGCCATTTCTTCCAAAAGCATGCCGAGCGTTATGGTGGTGACTACTATAGCTGAGGCTTCGTAGAAAACCACCTCGTAGCCTAGCATTGTTGAAAACAGGGAGTAGAAGTATGCGGCTGACGCACTTATAGCAACGAGAACGTTCATGTCTGCAAACTTTGTTTTAAGCGAGTTGTATGCTCCTTTGTAAAAATGCCAGCCTACAATGAACTGGACCGGAGTGGTTAGAGCCAGCAACACCCAGTTCTTTTCGGGAAACGTTAGAAAATACGTGATTAAAGCCACGGGAACGGTTAAGCCAAGCCCGAAGAAGAAAAGCATCAGCTTTCTCCTTATTTCTTTTCGCCGTTCTTCAGCCACAATTCCTTCTTCCCGTTCAACCGCGGTATAACCTGTTTTCCTTATAACCTTCTTGATTTCCTCAACATTGATTCTATCAGAATCGAACCGCACCACAGCTTCCTTTGAAGCGAAGTTTACTCCAGCTTCGAGAATTCCATCAGTTTTCGATAGTGCGCTTTCGATTCGCTGGGCGCATGCCGAACAGTGCATTCCGAGAACGTGTAACACTATTCTTTTTTCCTTCATTTTGGACACAGTCCTGCTTTCAATGTGCAAATTCTACAGTTTTCCACATCAACATCGGGGTCAAACGTTTTATGTAAGCGACACATTAAACCTTTTGCGCGGATGACAGTGCAAATTTCGCAGAATTTCAACATGAAATCTTCGTGAGATAATTCGTTTTTAGCCAGCGAATCGGCAAACTTTTCTATCAGCTACGGGAACGGACAAGTTTTGGTTGGGCATCCGCCTGCATATTCGGGCTCAGCGGAAACGAACTTCTTTTCCTTTGTTTTTATTTCGCCTACGTATAGGACTTGTTCCGGTTTGCTTCCGTAGCGGAATACGGTTACGCCTTTGC